>JBBSUP010000049.1:0-25577 GCA_038234295.1 Chthoniobacterales bacterium | reverse complement strand
CTCACCGCCGGCTCCCACGGGCCTGGGCCTTGCGCCTGCGCAGCGGGTGGGGCGCTCACGGCGACGAGCCCCAGCGCGATGAGAAGGGGCAGAAATCGCATTTTTTTTAACAGAGTTAGTGGATTCATATTTTTCTTTCTTTTTGCGTTGTTTGTTTTTTTGGCCGTATACATGGCCTCACCTTCTAACGCGGAAATTTCACTGCCGAATTCACCACACTCGCGATAAAAACATGTCGACGATGTTCAACTGGAGGAGCAAAAGCAGGGAACCCAATGCAACTGCGCGAGAGAGCCGTGGTGAAGGGGGCAAGGGATGAAAGCGCCCGCCTCCCCAGAGCAAGAACACGTCACCCAGCTTTTGGGTGAGTGGCGCAGCGGTGACCCAGATGCGCTGGAGAAGCTGATCCCCCTCGTGCAACCGACGCTCCGGCGACTGGCGCAGCATTACATGAGCAGGGAGCGCCCGGGCCACACTTTGCAGACGACCGCCCTGGTGGACGACGCCTACCTCCGGCTCGCCGGCCAAACCGCGGCGCACTGGAAAGACCGCACCCATTTCTTTGCCGTCGCCGCGCAACTCATGCGCCGGATCATGGTCGATCACGCCCGCCAGCGGCAGGCCATAAGACGTGGCGGCGGCGCGATCCGGGTTTCGCTGGACGAATGCGCCCTGCTCACGCAGACCCGCTCGGCCGAGCTGCTCGCGCTCGATGAGGCGCTGGAAAAGCTGGCCGCTTTCGATCCGCGCAAAGCGCAGGTGGTAGAACTGCGTCATTTCGGCGGGTTAACCGCGGAAGAGATCGCGGAGGTTCTGAAGATCCACGTGAACACGGTGGCGCGGGACTGGACCACGGCGCGGGCCTGGCTCCTTGCTGCACTCAGCGGGGAAGATATGGATGCGCACTGAGCGCTACCGGGCAGGATCTAGCCCGCGTGAATCGGCAGCCTGACCGTCTCATGCTCGACGATGGCGGTGACACTCATGGCGGGCGGGCTGCATAACCGCGCCAGCCGGCCAGTGGCAGGGTGCGCTGCGCGGAGCGAAAATGCTGGCGCCTCGCAATCCCGGCTGATAGCAATAAGGAGAACTTTGGGAAATGCTGATGAAGCCTGCATCGTCACAGCGCTGGGATAATTGCACCGAAATATTCAACGCAGCGGTGGCACAACCACCGCACGAGCGACCCGCTTTTCTCGAAGGAAGTTGCGATGGCGATGAGGCGCTGCGCCGCCAGGTGGAAGTGCTCCTCCAGTATCACAATCGCTCGGGCGATTTTTTGGCCACGCCGGCTTTCGCGCTTGCGCCCGAGCTCCTGCTTAGCGACCCGGCGGCTCTGGTAGGTCAGCACCTCGGCGGCTATCGAGTGGACGCGATCGCTGGCGCCGGCGGCATGGGCGTCGTCTATCTCGCCTGCGACGAACGGCTCGGGCGCAAGGTCGCGCTCAAGCTCTTGCCGCCCTCGATCGCGGCCGACCCGGCGGAGCTAGAGCGTTTGCAACGTGAAGCACGCACCGCTTCGGCCCTCAACCACCCGAACATTGTGACCATTCACGAGATCGGGCAGGCCGATGACATCGAATACGTCGCGACCGAATTTGTCGAGGGCATCACTCTGCGCGAACGGATGCGCAACGGTGTGATTCCAGCGCCGGAGGCCCTCGAGATGGCCCTTCAGATCGCGAGCGCTCTTTCCGTCGCACACCGGGCCGGCATCGTGCATCGCGATATCAAGCCGGAGAATATCATGCTGCGTCCGGACGGCTACGTGAAGGTCCTGGACTTCGGAATCGCGCAGGTTACGCCGCCGCCTGGGATGTCGTCCGCGACCGGTCGGGAGATGATCCAGGGCACGGCGCGCTATATGTCGCCTGAGCAAGCCAGGGGTAGGACCGTGGATGCGCGGAGCGATCTCTGGAGCCTGGGCGTGGTGCTTTACGAGATGCTGCAAGGACGCGCGCCGTTCCCGGGTAAAACGCCCACGGATGTGATAGCCGCGATCTTGTTCAGCGATCCGCAGTCGTCGGATAAAGACACGGCCATCGTTCCTCCAGCGCTGCAAAATGTGCTGGAGAGAGCTTTGCGGAAAGATCCGGCCGAACGCTATCAGACGGCGGAAGAGATGCTCGCTGGGTTGCGGGCGTGCCAACGAAATAATGGTGAGGTCGCCCCCGGCGCCAAGCGCCGCGCGCGGTGGATCGGCGTCGCGGCTTGCGCAGCCGTGATCATGTTGTCAGCGGTATTTTACGGGTGGCGTGAGCGCCACGATGCGCGGGAGAGCGCGCCGACCGCGATCGAAAAAGGCATCGCCGTTCTGCCCTTCGAAAATCTCAGCGCAGAAAAGAACGATGCGTTTTTCGCCGACGGTATTCACGACGACGTGCTGGCAAGTGTCGGCAAAATCAAAGACCTGAAAGTCATCGCGCGCAGCTCCGTGATGGACTACCGCGGAGCGCGATTGGCTGGGAAAGTGCGCGAGATCGGCCGGACCTTGCGCGTCTCTCACGTGCTCGAAGGCAGCGTGCGCCGCAGCGCCGATCGTGTGGTCGTGAACGTTGAGTTGATCGACACGCGCGACGAGCGCCAGGTTTGGTCGCAACGTTACGAGCGCACATTGACTGATTCGCTTTCTCTGCAAGGTGAGCTGGCGATCGAGATCGCGCGCGCGCTCCACACCACGCTCACGCCGGCGGAAGCAACGCTCGCTGCCGCTAAACCAACTGACAACGGCGCGGCCTACCTGTTTTACCTCCGCGCGCGTGCGAGCGAAATCGAGGGTTGGTCTCCGGAGGAACAGGAAGCTGCGATCAAGCTTTATCAACAAGCGATAAATCTCGATCCAAATTTTGCGCTCGCCCGGGCGCGTCTATCGATCTGCGCAAGCCTGCGCTCTCAATGGGGCGAGCCGACGGACTGGAAAGCGAAAGCACGGGCCGAGGCCGAGGAGGCAGTGCGGATTCTTCCCGAGCTCGGCGAAGCGCATCTCGCGCTGACGCGTTCCTACCTTTTCGGCGAGGACGACAACAATCGCGCCCTGCACGAACTCGACCGGGCCGCGGAATTGCTGCCCAACTCCGCCGAGGTGCCGCTGACTGCGGCCTTCATCTACAAGCGACAAGCCAGATTCCGCGAGCGCATCGCCGCCCTACAGCGGGCCGAAGCACTCGACCCGCTGAACCGCACAGTGCTGCTATATTTGATCAACACCTTTCGCTGGGTGCGCGATTGGCGGGAAGCCATGCACGCCTTCGATCGAAGCGCGGCAGTGATGCCGGAGGGGCGAAACTGCACCTCGCGTTGGAGCCGGGCGCACGACCAATTCCAGCTTAGTGGCGATATCAACGCGCTGAAGAAGGCGATTGCGGAGCAGCCGGATGCTGAGGAGCCAGCCACTCGCGATTTGCTCAATTTTCAGCGCTACGAAACGGCAACGCTCGAGCGCGATTACACCGAGGCCGCGCGACTTCTCGCTGCAGTTCCCTCCGCACTCATGGGCGAAACGCCGGATGCACCGTCGCCACATTGGAAAGCTTTTCACGAAGCGCTTCTGGCCGTCGCCGCTAACACGGAGGGTAAGCAAGAGACGCTGGAACGCGCGCGCATCGCAGCCGAGACCCGGGCTTGGGCTGTGCCTGAGCCTCCCGGCTCCGACAAGCCTCAGGAGGACTTGGCGCTGCTCTACGCGTTTCTTGGTCGAAAGGAAGACGCGATTCGCCAGGCCCAGCACGCCATCGACCTTGCGCTGGCGCCGGCCGGCACAATCGAGAAGAACGGCGCCTCTGCCGCACTCGCGATGGTCTACGCGCGGACCGGTGAACGAGACAAAGCGATCGACCTGATCGAGCATTTGCTGACCGTCCCCGGCGAATGGCAGACCGGCGCGGTTTACAACATGACGCTGACCGACCTGAAGTGGCGCTGGCAATGGGACCCGCTCCGCAGCCACCCGCGTTTCCAAAAGCTGCTCGCCGGTCCCGAGCCGAAGACGATCGTCCCGTAGCCGGTGCTACGGGATCGGTAGCGAATACACCGATTCGAGCGACGGGGATGTTACGACGGCACGAGGACGAAATCGGGGAAGCGTTTTTTCAAATTCTTATCAAACGACGCCAGCGCAGTGCACTCCTCTGCCTGGGCTCGGCCCAAGATAAGCGCGTCTGCGAAATCGCCGCCTGCTGCCAGGTGCCCCGCCGCACGGCGAACTCTTCTCGCATCCTCGAAGACGACGTCGGCGCGATTGAGGAGCGCTTCGAGTGCGCCGACTAATTCTTCCCGGTTGAACTCATAAATGCCTTCGAGCACCCAAACGAGCTCGGCCAGAGTGACGTCGCCGATGAAAAATTTCGCGGTCGAATCAGCGAGCAACCGGAGCACCGCGCGCTCCTGCGCCCGGTCGTCGCCTGCCATCAGGCGAACGAGGAAATTCGTGTCGAGCGCGATCATGCGCGGCCCGGCCGCTGCCGGGAGGAGGCTCCCCTACTCCGCAAATGAGCCAGGCCGGCACCCCGCCGCACGGCGGCGTCCATTTCCTCCTGACCTGGCGCTTTTTTCCGGCGCCGTTTCCCGAAATGCCGAAAGGCTCCGGCCAAATCTGCCAGGCGTCCGGTCCTGGCACTGAGGGTGACCTTTCCGGCGTGAATCTCGAAGACCAGCTTGTCCGACGGTTTCACCCCGAGGGATTCGACCACCGCCTTCGGCAGGGTGGTCTGGTTTTTGGAGGTGAGCGTGGATTCTGCAATCATGCAAGGATTGTCATTCGATTCCTTGTCTTGGTCAACTTGCAAGGAAACCTTGGCTCGCCATTCATTTCCACGCGCAATGACATGTCCCCGTAGCACAGGCATCCTGCCTGTGGGGCCAACGGGCGTCTCGCCCGGTGAATCGAGAGGCCGGAGCGCTGGGGGAGCCACCCACCGGGCAAGATGCCCGCTGTCCCCACAGGCGAGACGCCTGCTACGGGATCGCCGATCGATGCGGCGCTAATAAATCGTCTTCGGTTCCGGACCTTCCAGAATTTTCTGGAAACGCGGATCGCTCCGCAGCGGGTCCCACACCCAGCGCCATTTGAGATCCGCCTGCGTCATACTGGAGTCCCTTATCAACCCTAGATTGGCGGGAAGAGTGAGCAGTCTCTCGATCAGCTTGATCGCTTCGTCCAGTTCACCAGTGCGGGCGTAAATCAGGGCGAGGTGCGCGGACGCATCGTTCTTTTCCAACATGGAGAAATGCGAAAGTTCGCTACCGCGGCGGCCCTCGCGAATGGCGTCCTCTTTTCGGCCGCGGAAGGCATCGATCAATCCAAGTTCGCCATGAAGCCTGAAGTTGGCAGGATCGTCGGCCAGAAGCTTCTCGGTTTCTTCACGCGCCGCGACCAGGGCACTTTCCATCGTGGCTGCATCCGTGCCCTGCGCCACCGCCAGAAGCGCTTCGTTCATCAATTTCGAATGTCCGGATTCATCTAGGACCTTCGCCGGAATTTCGCGCAGAAAACGTTCTGCTGCCGGATAATCGCGCTCAAAGATCGCGAAGTGATAGCGATCCAAAGTGAGCTGTTCCGGCGGAATCCCTGCCCGCACTTCCGTGACCCATTTCTTCAAAGGGTCAATCAGACCAGTCTTGCGAAATTCTACCCGAGCAATTGCTCGGTCCGGGTGCTGGTCGCCGGGAACCAGGGCTTTCACTCGTTCGTAGATCCGAATCGCCTCAGGCCATTGGCGAACATCTTCATATGTATGCGCCAAAAACCCGTTCAGGACGTCGCGCGGGTCCAGAGTCTCGGCGTGCTGCAAGGCGGCGATTCGCTCGCGCAATTTGCCCTGCCTTCGATAAACGCTGGCCCGCAGTTGCCAGACCTCAGGCGAATTCGGCAGCAGTTCTTCCGCGCGCGCCAGTTCCGCCAGAGCCGGCTCAGGTTTTTCCCTCTCAAAGTAACAAAATGCCAGCGCGAGGTGGCCTTCGCCCAGATTGGGATTGAGGCGCAATGCTTCCTCGGCCTGCGCCAGATCGCGCAAACGGGACTCGGGCGTCGAGCCGAGGCTGTAGGCGACGAGGGAAAGCCGGGCGCGAGCGAGGGCAAACTTTGGATCGAGTTCGATCGCCTGCTCATAAAGTTTCGCTGCGGCTTGAAGATCCGCGTCCTCCGGTAGGAAGCGGGTTTCCAATTCGCGCGCACGCAGATAGAGGACGTACGCGTCGGGGTTCTCGGTCAGCTTGCTGGCGAAGCCGCGTTGCTCCTGCGGCGTGAGGTTGGCGCGTAATTCACGCGCGATCTCGACCGCCAGTTCGCCCTGGAGCGAGAGCGCGTCGGTGATCGTGCGTTCGTAGCGCTCGGTCCACATCTGGCGGTCGTTGCGCGCATCGATCAGCTGGACATTCACGACCACGCGATTGGCCAGGCGGCGCACGCTGCCTTGGAGAATGTGCGCCACGCGCAATGTTTGCCCGATCTCGCGCAGCTTCCCCGCGACCGCCTTGCCTCGGTAGGGAAGAACCGAAGCGCGCGCAATCACCGTCAGATCCTTGACCTTGCCGAGACTGGTCAGGACATCGTCCTGAATTCCATCAGCGAAGAAGGCGTCATCCTTTTCGGCGCTCAAATTTTCAAACGGCAGCACCGCGATGCTTTTCTCCGGGATCGCGGCAGCGGGCGAAGGAGTGGCCGGCGCAACGGCGGCGGGTCGGACGGCCGGTTTGGATTTGGCGAAATAAAATCCAGCCAGCGCGATCAGACCGCAGGCGGCGAGGCCGATCCAAAGCGCCCTTCTCTTCACCGGCGGCGCCGAAACCACCGTCGTGCTGCGCCGGGCCGAGAGCTGCAAGCGCTCGGCAAACTCGCCGGCAGATTGCGGGCGTTGCGCAGGATCTTTGGCCAGACAGGCCGCCACCGCCGCTTCCCAGAGCGGCGGAACAAGAGCCGGCTCCAGGTTGAATTCTTTCCGCCGTTCCGTCATGGAGGGCGCGGTTCGCTCGTGCACCTGCTTGTCCACGTTCCCGGAATAAAACGGCGGCTTGCCCGTGAGCAGGTCGTAAAGGGTCGCGCCTAACGAGTAGACGTCGTCGAGATGGGTGCCGCGCTCGCCATCAAGTTGCTGCGGGCTCATGTAAACCAGCGTCCCGCTCGTCCCTTTGGCCATCGTCAGTTGGCTCATCGAATCGCCCAAGCGGCGCGCGATTCCGAAATCGGAGACCTTCAACGCGCCCTTTTGATTCACCATCAGGTTGGCCGGCTTTAGATCGCGGTGAATGATGCGCGCGTCGTGGTGCGCATAATCGAGCGCCGCGCAGAGCTGGCCTGTCCACTCCGCGATCTCGTTAGGCTGAAAGACCCGGCCCTCCTTCTCCGCGCGCAAATTGGAGAGCGTATCCCCGTCTACGTACTCCATCGAAATGCAGGCGGAGTTCTCGCCCTGCACGAAATCGTAGATGCGGACGATGTTCTTATGCGTTAGCTCGAGGCTGCGCCGCGTCTCGCGCTTCAGCTCGCTGATCAGCGTCTTGTCGAGCACGACCAGGTCGGGCAAAAACTTGAGCGCCACGTCACGCTCCAGTTCTTCATCACGTGCCAGCCAGACAACCCCCATTCCACCGCGACCAAGAATCTTCTTCAGGGTATAGCGACCGAAGGCTCTCTGTTCGGGAGCGAACTCGCGGAACGTCGCTTCGTTGCTCACAAGCGCCACCTTAGCCATTCAATCGGCCGGACGGAAGCGGCAAGGCAGCGGGTCGCGCTTTCATTGGAAGCGATTCTCTGCTAGGCCAATCTCCGTGCAGGAGAGTGCAGAGAGCGGCGCTTGGCTGGAAGCGGAAAGCGGAGCGCGCTATCCCATCCACGGCAGTTGTTCGCTCGGGCGCATCGCGGGGAACGACGTGGTCCTTGAATCGGCCAAGGTCTCGCGGCGCCATGCCGTGATTCACGTCCAGAATATCGGCGAGTTTTGGCTGGTCGATTTCGGAAGCAGCAACGGCACTTTCTTAAACAAGCGACGCATTCAACAGCCCGTCCGACTGACCGACGGGGATCGCATCGCAGTCGGTGATCGCGTCATCGAATTTCATCAGCCGGAAGTAATTTCTGAAGAATATCGAACGATGGTAATGCAACGGACCCTCCATCAAATCGAGAACGTCTCGTGCTGGCTCCTCGTGGCCGACATTCACAATTTCACCCCCTTGAGCGGCAGCCTCGAAACCGAGAGCCTGCAGGCGCTTCTCGGGAACTGGATTTCCGCGTGCAAGGAGATCATCGAAAATCATCATGGGCTGATTAACAAATATCTCGGCGATGGATTTCTCGCTTACTGGCGTGAGGAAGATACAAACGCGGAGGAAATTGCTTCTGCTCTCTCGGCGCTCCGGGAGATTCAGCGCAGGAACGCGCCCGAGTTTCGGGTTGTGCTCCACTTCGGCTCCGTCGCGATCGGGGGCATCGCGGCGATGGGCGAAGAGAGCTTGATCGGGAAGGAAGTGAACCTGGTTTTCCGCCTGGAGAATCTGGCGCGGGTTTTGGACGAAGGGTGCGGTCTGAGCGAGGCGGCGCAAGCGAGGCTGAGCGACTTGCTCCCGGTTCGCGCACTGGGCGAACACGAACTCAAAGGCTTCGAAAACTCGCGCGCTTTCTTCGCTGCGATCTAGACCATCCCCAGCTTCATCCGCCCGGCTTCGCTGATCATGTTCTGGTTCCAGGGCGGGTCCCAACTCAGCTTGTCCTGCTCCCGCCTCACGACTGCCCGCCGGGCCAGCGCGACCTTCTCCTCCTGCGCGTGCTTGATCTTTTGCGGCACCTCGGCGTTGCCGGCCTCGGGCGTGACCAGATTCACGATGTGAATCTGCACACCATGCTTCACCTCCACTTGCCCGCAGTCGTGCAGAGGTGGTTGCCAGTGGCTGTATTGCCACAGATCGCCCGCCACTCGCTTCGACAAGAGGATATGCCCCGCATCCCCACAATCCATCACCCGCTCCGCCAGGTTGATGCCGGTGCCGGCAACGTTCGAGCGATCATTCACATCGGGAACTTGATCGACGGGCCCGCTCTCCACCCCCCATGCGCAACTGCAGCTCCGGTTCGCTCCGCAACGCCTTCGCAATCTCCAGAGCGCAACGCACCGGCGCGTCGGGACTGGTGAAAAAAGCGAGCGCCATTCCATCGCCGGTCGGCAGGCGAACCAGTTTTCCCACCGCGTCCGCGAGCGCGGAACTGTTCCGTGCCGCGCACGATCTGATTCAGCGGCAATTTCGAGTAGCCGACAATGTCGGTGCAGAGGACGTGCGCGATCTCGAGATGCGTATTCGGTTCGAGCTCAGCGGACATGGCAATTGCCAACCGCCGCATAATTTCGCTCCGAGCCAGAGCCGTCGAGCGCAAAGCGAAATGCTCGCAAGCCAGGCGAAAGAGCCAGCGGTCTCCCCGCCGTCCACCGCTGCGCCGGTCGATTGTTCCTCACATTGATTGTAGGTAGAGCTCGTGAAAGAGCTTCGATTCGGCCGCGCATGACCCATCCCCGCATCCCCACGTCTACCTACCGGCTCCAGTTCAACCGCACCTTCACCTTCGCGCAGGCGCGCGCGATCGTGCCTTACCTGCATTCGTTAGGCATCAGCGATTGCTACGCCTCGCCCTATTTCCAGGCGCGTGCGGAGAGCCTGCACGGCTACGATATTACCGATCACAACAAGCTGAACGACGCCATCGGTTCGCGCGAGGAATACGACGCCTGGATCGCCGAGCTCCACGCGCACGGGATGGGGCAGGTGCTCGATTTCGTGCCGAACCACATGGGCATCGGCGAGCCGCAAAATCTCTGGTGGGCCGACGTCCTCGAGAACGGCCCGAGTTCGCCTTACGCGCCCTATTTCGACATCGATTGGCAGCCGCTCAAATCCGATCTCCGCGACAAGGTCCTCATCCCGATTCTCGGCGACCAATACGGGCGGGTGCTCGAGCGCGGCGAGCTCCAAGTGCGCTACGAGAGCGGACGTTTTTTCCTGAACTATTTCGATCACGAATTCCCGATCGCGCCGGGCACTTACCGGCACATTCTCCAGATCGCGCTCAAGCGGTTGAGCGCGCACCAGGACGAGGATTACTACGCGGAATTGCAGAGCATTTTAACCGCACTCGAATACCTCCCGCGCCGGACGGAGACCGATCCCGAACGCATCGCCGAGCGCACCCGCGAGAAGGAAGTGATCAAGCGCCGGCTCGAGCGTCGCGGCCAGGAAGCGCCCGAGGTGCAAACCGCGATCGAGAGAGCGCTCATCATCATCAACGGCACGCCCGGAGATCCGCGCAGTTTCGATGCGCTCGACGCGCTCCTCAGCGACCAGGCCTACCGACTCGCCTTTTGGCGCGTGGCCGCGGAGGAAATCAATTACCGGCGCTTTTTCGACGTCAACGATCTCGCGGCGATCCGCATGGAGCTGCCGGAAGTCTTCGACGCCGCGCATCGCCTCGTGCTCGAGCTGGTCGAGCGCGGCGCCGTTACCGGCCTGCGCATCGATCATCCAGACGGGCTTTATTTGCCGGACGAATACTTCCGGAAGTTGCAGCAACGCTGCGCCGAAGCGCTCGGCGGAAAATTGCCGGACGACGGCCGCGCCATCTACCTCGTGGTCGAGAAAATCCTCAGCGGTGACGAGCAACTTCGCAGCGATTGGGCGGTCCACGGCACCACCGGCTACGACTTCATGAACGACGCCATCGGCGTGCTCGTCGATTCCTCGGCGGAGCGCGCGATCACGAGCGCGTTTGAGAAATTCATCGGCCACAGCCTGAACTTCGGGCATCTGGTTTACGCCAAGAAACGCCTCGTCATGCGGCTCTCGCTCGCGAACGACGTTAGCGTCCTCGGCGCGATGTTCGACCGACTCTCGGAGGAAAATCGCTGGTATCGCGATTTCACTCTCGACGCGCTCACCCTCGCGGTGCGCGAGACGATCGCCTGCTTCCCGGTTTATCGGACCTACCTCACGGCCGCGGGTGAAGTGAGCGACGCGGATCGCGCGGTGATCCAGCGCGCGGTCGCCGCGGCCAAGCGGCGCAATCCAGCACTCGAAGAATCAGTCTTCAATTTCCTGCGCGACATTCTCCTCTTTCGTTTCCCGGAAAACCTGAACGACGAGCAGAGGGCGGAGCACGTTCATTTCGTGCTCAAATTTCAACAAACCACCGGCCCGATCATGGCGAAGGGGCTCGAGGACACCGCGTTTTACATCTACAACCGGCTCGCGGCGTTGAACGAAGTCGGCGGCGAACCGCAGCGTTTCGGGCTTCCGGTGGAGAAGTTTCACCAGCGCAACGTGGAGCGGGCCGCGCTTTGGCCGGCGACGATGCTTGCCACCTCCACGCACGACACAAAACGAAGCGAAGACGTGCGCGCGCGGATGGCTGCGATCTCGGAGCTCCCGGAGGTGTGGCGGCGTTCGTTAGGCAAATGGCGGACGCTGAACCGGCGCGCGAAATTAAAGATCGACGAGAGCGAAGCGCCCGACGGGAACGAAGAGCACCTGCTTTACCAGACGCTGCTCGGAAGCTGGCCGTTCACGCCGTGGCGCGAGCTAAGCGACGAGGCGCGCGCGGAATACATCGGCCGCCTCCAGCAATACATGGCGAAGGCGATGAAGGAAGCGAAGCTGAACACCAGCTGGGTCCAGCCGAACGAAGCGTGGGACGCGGCGGTGGCGGATTTCATTGCGAAAATCCTGAGCCCGGCTCCGCAAAACAAGTTCCTCGAAAGTTTCCAGCCGGTTGCGGAAGAGGTCACGCGGCTGGGAGCAATCAATGCGCTCGCGCAGACGCTGCTCAAGCTCGCTTCGCCGGGCGTGCCCGATTTTTACCAGGGGAATGAGATCTGGGATTTCAGCCTCGTCGATCCGGATAACCGACGGCCGGTCGACTACGAACAGCGGCACGTGCTGCTGGACTCGTTAGGCAAGGCGACGCCGGAAGAGCTCTTGAGCGGTTGGCAGGATGGACGGATCAAACTTTTCCTGACGCAGAAGCTGCTCGTGTTTCGGAGGGAGAATCCGGAGTTGTTTGGCGCGGGTGATTATCTTCCGCTCGAAGTGACCGGGGAGTTTGCCGGGAGCTGCGTGGCCTTTGCGCGGGTCTGGAAGAAGGAGCAAATCATCGTCCTCGTGCCGCGACTGACGGCGCGGATCGGCTTCCCGCCGATCGGCGAGGCGTGGCGCGACACCGCGGTGAAGCTCCCGGACTCATCCAGCGGCGGGCGCGATCTCTTTACCGGCGCGACGATCACAGCGGCGGCGGGGGCGGTGCCGTTGGCGCACGCCTTCGCCCGGTTGCCGTTCGCGGTCTGGGAAGTCAGGCCTCTGGCCTGACTCGGCCGGCGGGCTTCCAGCCGGCCGGTTCGTTAGGCGACAGGCTGGAAGCCTGTTGGCCGAGTCAGCCAAGATGGCTGACTTCCGATGCGTTCGCCGCGTTCCCCCTGACCACGAGTCGTCAGGCCCCGCGCTCGAAGCGGTTCAGCAGCATCACGACGGTGTGGGATAAGTTCGCGACGTTGTGCAGCACGTCGGCGCCGAAGCTCGCGAAAGTAATCCGCGGCGACGCGACCACGAGCATCACCGCGAGCAGCATCAGGTTCGCGAGATAGATCACCACGAGCGAAAAGATGGTGCCGTTATCCCGCAGGTCGCTTTGGCTTTTCGGGATCATCCAACAGGTGAACGTGAGATGAAACGCCCAGGTCGCGCCGACCAGCGCGTAGAGCAGGCGGCCATACGGCTGCATGTTCGTGAAGAGACTCGAGGTCCCGTAAATCGTGAGCACGAAGAGGCTGTAGATCGGGAAAAAATATGGGGCGAGCGCGATGAGGAAGTTATTTTTGTCGGTCAGGATGTAGCCGCCTTCGCTCCGGCAATCCATGTCGCCGACCCGGCCGCCCATCAGTTTCACCCAGAGCGCATGAGTCAGTTCATGGCCGAAAACGTAAACCAGCGTCGGCCGCGGCAGCCCGAAAAAGGCGATCAACCAAAGCACCACGCCTAACGAGAAGAACCAAAACTCTTCACCGGCCCAAAGCCGCTCCACCGTCGCCGCGCGCGCGAACGAAGTGAAGAAGGTCTCGCTTACAACCAGGCAGATCGGCAGGAGAAAAAGCGCGACGATGAATTTCACCCACCGCGTCGGCACCAACAGTCCACGGCGAGGCGGCGCGAGTCGGCGAGTCGTCGGCACGACATACGGCGTGACGTTTACCCGGCCGCTCGGGATTCTCCGGGTGCGCGACTGGCGCGTGCTGCTCCGACGACGCTCTGGGGGCATCGGTCGTTAGGCGCGGCCCATGTAAGAGCCCGTGCGAGTATCGATCTTCACTGTCTCGCCCTCGTTGATGAACAGGGGAACGTTCACAGTTTTACCGGTCTCGAGCACCGCCGGTTTGGTGACGTTGCTGGCGGTGTCGCCGCGCAGGCCTTCGGGCGCCTCGATCACTTTCATCTGCACCGACGACGGCAATTCCACCTGCACCGGACGTCCCTCGGTGAAGAGCACTTCGACCGGGAGATTTTCGACGAGATAATCCTTCGCGTCGGCGAGGAGCGCTTCATCAAGCGTGATCGTCTCGTAGTTGCTCGGGTCCATGAAATGGAACCCGGTGTTGTCCTTATAACTGAACTCGAGGGTGCTCCGCGAAATGTCGACCAGCTCCACTTTATCGGTCGAACCGAAGCGCACGTCCGCGCTTTTGCCGGTGTTGATATAGCGGATGATCGCCTGCACAAACGCGCGCAGGTTCCCCGGCGTGCGGTGGTGCACATCGAGCACAATGGCGGTGTTGCCGTTGTATTTAATTGCCATTCCTTTGCGGAGATCGTTAGCGGCGGCCATAGAGAAGTTACTGAGCGTTGATAGTTGGGAGTACGGGGGAAGACAAGGAAGCAGATTGCCATTTTCGGGCAACTCCGCGAGCGCGCTCGCCTCGTCATCCCGAGCGCAGTGGAGCGAAGCGGAACGCAGCCGAGGGATCCCGTCGAGCTGCGTTGAAGCGACGCTGCGAAGTCTCTGCTGGCGCGCTTTCCAGAAACCCCACGGGATCCCTCGACTCCGCCCCGCCTCCGCGGGGCTCCGCTCGGGATGACGGCGGGTAGTTGCGGGAACGGGCAGGTCGCGGCGGGTTCAGAGCAGCTTCAGCTTCGTCAGATCCTGCGAGTCAACGATGCCGACGGGCACGCCGCGATCGTCGACCACGACGAGGTCGTCGATGCGATGACGCTCGAGCAGGTTGAGCACTTCCGCCGCCATTTTGTCCTGGTGCACCACGACCGGGTTTAGCGTCATCAGGTCGGCCACGAGGCGCTCGCCGATCCGTGGATCGGTTTGGAAATAGCGCACGAAATCGCCGTGCGTGAAGATGCCGAGCAGTTGTTCGTCCGGGCCGGCCACGACCGCGGCGCCGGCGCGCAGCGAGGTCATGACTTCGAGGACCGCGCGGACATTTTGCTCCGGCCGAACGAGGGCGAGCGCTTCGCGCGGCCGCATGATTTGGTGAACGCGGAGGAGCAAACTGCGCCCGACCATTCCCGCTGGATGAAACTTCGCGAAGTCTTCTTTTTGAAAACCGCGCGCCTCGAGCAGCACCATCGCCAGGGCATCGCCGAGGACGAGCATCACCGTCGTGCTCGAGGTCGGCGCGAGATTTAGCGGACACGCTTCCTGCTCGACATTCACATCGAGAAAAACATCGGCGTGTTGCGCGAGGGTCGACTTCGCTTCGCCGCAAAACGCGATCAGATTCACCTGGAAACGCGCGATCGCCGGGAGGATGCGGAGCAATTCCTCGGTCTCGCCGCTGTAGCTGAGCGCGAGGACGATGTCGCCATCCGCGACCACGCCGAGGTCGCCGTGAAGCGCGTTGAGCGAATCGAGCACGACCGCAGGAGAACCGGTGCTTGTAAGCGTGGCGGCGATTTTATGGCCGATGTGCCCGGATTTCCCCACGCCGAGGATGATGATTTTTCCGCGCGCCTCGACCGTTTGCCGGATAAGATCGACGGCACGGACGAACTCCGGCCCGAGCCGCTGCCGCAGGCGCTGCAATTCGGAAATTTCTAAATCCAGGACACGTGCAGCCTTTTCAAGGTAATCCATCGATCTATAATTGTGGGGCGAGGCGGGAGTGCGGGCAAGCAGTTGCGCTTCACTCAACTCGAGGAGGAAACTATGAAAAAACTATTACTCATCAGTGCGCTCATCTTCGCCGGCTCGGCGGGAGTGAGCCAGGCGCAGGCGATCAGCACGACGCTCGGCGACTCGCGGCTCACCGCACCGGCGCGGACGCCGGCGCCGGCACCGCCGCTCACTCCGCAAGCGCGGGGCGGGGTGATTCCGACCGCGGTGCGGAACGGCAACCCGCTGCAAATGCTCAACCCGCGGGCGCCCGCGCGTTACGGCAACTCGCAGGAGCACGTCACGACCGATCCGAAAGATCCCGGGAAACCGACCGGCGTGAAGCTCTTCGAGTGGGTTTTTTAAGCGGCCCGCCCAACCCCAGGGAGCTGAGTGCGCAGCTGTCCGCACTGTAGACGCTTCGCTCTGCGAAGCGCGGGCGTGAGGTTGACCAGCGGCTAAGACGGCGTCTAAAAAGTCGCGTCATCCCGAGCGGAGCCCCGCGGAGGCGGGGCGGAGTCGAGGGATCCCGTGGCGAAACCTTTAGCCTCCTCCACGGGATTCCTCGACTGCGCTGCGCTCCGCTCGGAATGACCGAGTTTTTAGACGCCCTCTTTGATAATTGCGACGCCGATACCCGCGCCTCCCAGAGGGAGGCGTCCACAACTGCTACCGCGCGCAACCCCGCGCCGACGCGCGCGCTTGAACCGCGCGCCGGCAGGCTTATTCGTTAGGCGTGTCCGCTGATCCGCGCCCGGTCGTCGCCTCCTATTGCGCGACCTTTCTGAAGCCGGAGATGTTGCACATCTACCGGCAGATCACAGCGCTCGAGCGATTTCGTCCGATCGTGCTCGCCCGCAAACGCGAGGAGGCGGAGCGGTTTCCGTTCGCGCCCGTCCATCTGGTGCCGCGATCTTCGACGCACTTCCTGCGGCGTTTTTGGTATCGCAACGTCCTCGGCGCGCCTTGGCGGATGTCGGCTGCGGAAACCGGCCGGCTCCTCCAGATTCTCGAGCGCGAGCAGGCGCAGTTGCTCCATATTTATTTCGGACACATCGCGGTGCATCTCCTCCCACTGATGGAACGCTGGCCGCGGCCGGTCGTGGTTTCATTTCACGGGGCAGATGTGCTGGTCGACCTGGAGAAGCCTCGCTACCGCGTCGCCACGCAGCGCATGCTCGCGGCCGCGCGGCTCGTTCTCGTGCGCTCGGATTCGCTCGCGCGCGCGGTCGCGGAGATCGGCGGCGTGGAAGGAAAAATCCGGGTGCATCGCACCGGGATTCCGTTAGGCGAAATCGCGTTCGCGGCGCGGGAATGGCCTGAGGACGGCGGCTGGCGCTTTCTCCAAGCCGGGCGTTTGATCGAGAAAAAAGGCTTCGCCACGAGCCTGCGCGCCTTCGCGGGTTTTCGCCAGGAGCACCGCGCGGCGACCTTTACGATCGCGGGAGAAGGTCCGCTCCTCGAAGAGCTTCACGCGCTCGCGGGGGAACTGGGCGTGGCGGAAGCGATCCGTTTTTCGGGGTTTCTCTCGCAGAAGGAATTGCGCGCGGAATTCTCGGCGGCGCACATTTTTCTGCACCCGAGCGTGGTCGGGCACGACGGCAACCAGGAAGGCGTCCCGAACGCGATGCTCGAAGCGATGGCGAGTGGTCTCCCGGTTTTCGCGACGCGGCATGGGGGCATTCCGGAAGCGATCGAAGAGGGTGTGAGCGGCGTGCTCGCAGCGGAAGGCGACCACGAGGCGCTCGCGCGGGAGCTGCTCGATTGGACCGCGCGCCCGGAGGCGCTCAACACGCTGGCGCAGAAAGGGGCCGAGGCGGTCGCGAAAAAATTCGAGCAAGGCGCGCAGGTCCGGGCGCTGGAAGATTTTTATTTCGAAGCGCTCGGGAGAACCAGCGTGATTTCTTAAGTTGTCATCCCGAGCCGCCGGAGGACGGCGAGGGATCTCCCAAGCGTTTCGCGGCGCGCCATTTGATGGCACATCGCAAAACGCTTGCGAGATCCTTCGGCGCGCTACGCCGCCTCAGGATGACAGTTTACGAAGCGCGTCGCGCAATCCGCTGGAAGAACAATTCCAGCGCGTGCGCTACGACCGGGAAGCTCACTCGCTCTTTCGCGACTGCCTGTGACTCCGCGATCGTGGCGGCATAGAAGCCATCATCGCGGAGCAGCCGCGCCGCCAGCTCCGCGAGTTCGCCTAACGAACGCCCGAAGCCGGAGGTGCTTGGAAAACCGAGCTGATCGATCGCTCCGTCGCCGCCCACGCAGGGGAGGCGACCAAGCAGCGCATCGCCCGCCACCTGGCCCGGCGCCGCGCTTTTATCCACCTGCAGGACGAGCCGATGCCGCGCCATTTCCGCGAGATAATCGCGATAAGGCAGGCGCCGGGGAAGCAGTTGCAAACGCGCCCAATCGCCGCCTAACGAACTCCAGAGCTGCCGGAGGCGGCGCGGGTTTCGCTCACTAACTGTGACCGGGCCGCCGAGCGCGAGCGCCATTTGCAGCGCCGCGAGGTGATGGCGCGACGGCACATCCCATTCGCGCGTGCCGATAAAAATACCGCCTCGCTCTTCGACCGGGCGCGCGAAGTCCCAGCGCGCGTCCTCCAGCGGATAAGGCGTGGGAATGAACTCGCCCTCGCCAAACCGCACCGCCTCCGGCGTCGCCGCGAGAAAGCCGTCCGCTGCCGCCGCCACTTCGCGGAACAACCCCGCTCGTTTCGGCTCCCCGAGCTGCTGCGCGATCTGGTGGAGTCCTGTTTCCTTGAGCGAAACCGCGGTCGTTAGGCCAGCTTCCCGGAGCTGGCCGAGGGCAGCGCGCGCGGCGCGGAAATTACCGCGCAGAAGCAGCAGCACCGGTTGGCCTTCCGCGATCGCCGCCTTCGTGTCGCAATGAAAAACGCCGCGGGTGCAGGCGGCGTAGCCGTGGAAGTTTACCGGCGCGTGGCCGGAGTCGTTCGGCGCGCCTGCGCCGTCGCGAAAATCCCGCCGCGGATCGCGCCCGCCCGGGTTCAAAACCGTGAGGCGAAAATCGCCCGCGCGGGCCTCAGGGATTGCCGCCGTCGGGGTCACTGAAATCAAACGAGGGGGGCGGTTCGGCCTGCAAAAGCGGCTCGGCGGTGGACTGGTCCATCGGCCGGACGGGCTGGGCGCGCCGCACTTCAACGGGCGCTTCCGAGGGCGAAGGCTCGACCGGGAGCGCGCGTTTGATCGGTTTGTTAGGATCGAACGCCGCAGTCTCGGGCTCGTCTTTTTTCGGCGGCTGGAAGGTGGAACCGACCGCGTTGTAGGGATCGTCGGGCGCGACGAGGGTCGGCGCTTTCATCGCGATGGGCGCGACCGCTTTTGTGTCGACGGCGAGCGCGGCGCGCGGCCATTGGCTTTCGTCGAACTGCTTCACGAGTTGCGTGCGCACCCCGCCGCCGTGGACGTCGCAAGCGTCGCTCGGCATTTGCGCATCGGTCGCGAGCTCGAGGTAACTGGTGCGCCGACGCACTTCGTGACCGCTCGCCGACTGCACCGTTTCATAGCACTTGTCGGTCGCGAGTAAGCCGGACGAGGCGCAAATCTCGACCTGGTGCAGGGTCGGCGGGACCGGAAATGGCTGCGGCGAGTAGCGCGCGACGGAAGCGTTCATGATGTCCACCCAGACCGGCTCGGCGAGGACGCTGCCAAAGGCGCCGCGATAAATTTTTTGCGGCTTATCGAACCCGGCCCAGACCACGCAGGTGATCGCAGAATCGTAGCCGGCGAAAAGCGCATCGGTGAAATCGTAGGCGGTGCCGGTCTTCCCCGCGGCCGGGAACTTCTTCAAGCCATACTTCTCATAAGCGAGCGAGCCGGTGCCTTCGCGAAGGGCATCGGTTAGACAGGAAGTCACTTCGTAGGCGATCGCCGGTTTCAATACCGTCACGCGCTCGCGCGGGTTCTCCGCCTGCCAGACGACGTGGCCTTCCTTGTCCTCGATCCGGTCGAGAATGTGGGGCGGACCGGGCCGCCAGCCTTCGTTCGGAAAAACCGTGTAGGCGAGCGCAAGCTCGGAAAGCGTGATCTCGCTGCTCCCGAGAAAGGTCGACGGGTAGGGCCGCAGCTTCGTCTCCACGCCGGCGGTGCGGATGAGTTGCGAGACGTTCTCGAGCCCGGCGGAAGTGCCCACGCGCACTGCGGAACCGTTCTTCGATTTCGCGAGTGCCTGGCGCGCCGTGATCCGGCCTTCGTAGCGGTTGTCGTCCCGTTCCGGGCCCCATTCACCGAGGATGCCGGTGGTGCCGCCGATCATGACGGTGCGATTATCGAGCGCGGAATCCTCCACGATTGTGCCCGGGTAGGATCCTTTGGCGAAGGCCGCGGCGTAAACGAACGGCGTCATCGCGGTGCCCGGCGGACGCCGCGCCTGAAGCGCGCGATCGTATTCGTTATGCTCGAAATCGCGGCCGCCGACGAGCGCGAGGATGCCGCCGGTCTTGTTATTCAACGCGATCACCGCGCCCTGCAGATATTCCGGCGGCTTCACCGGCTTTTCGTTAGGCGATTTGTTCGCACGCGCCGTGCGCAGCAGCTCGGCATACTGCGCGTAGGTCTGGTGGTTGTAGTCCGGATGCTGCTCGGCTTCGTCGAGGTGCGCCCGGAGCGATTGCTCGGCCACCTTTTGCAGCTCGGCGTCGATCGTAGTGTGAATGCGGAAGCCGTCGCTCATCGCACGATCCCAGCCGACCGCGGCGATCACCTGTTGGCGGATGTAATCGATCGCGTAATTCTGTCCGCGCGCATTTTGCTTGTTGCCGGTGACGACGTCCTCCTCCTGCGCGGCGGTCATCTGCGCGGTGCTGATGAAGCCGAGCTCGTTCATCCGCCCGAGCACGAAATTGCGCGCCTCTTGCGAGGCCTGCCGGTCTCTCCACGGCGAGAGATTGTTCGGGCTTCTCACCAAGCCCGCGAGCGTGGCGCACTCGGCGAGGGTCATCTCCTTCGCGGGTTTATCGAAATAGCCCCGCGCCGCCGCTTCCGCACCGTAGAGCCCGCCGCCGAAATAAATCCGGTTCAGGTAAAGCTCCATGATTTTCTGCTTCGAGAAATTCTCCTCGATCCGCCGGGCGACGAACATCTCGAGCAGCTTGCGCCGGAAGGTCTTTCCCTTGAGCTCGAAACTGTTGCGCGCGAGCTGTTGCGTGACGGTGCTCGCACCTTGGCGCACATGGCCGGCGACGAGATTCTTCAACGCCGCCCTCGCGATGCCTAACAAGTCGTAGCCGTGATGCTGGTAGAACTTGTTGTCCTCGGTGGAAATTATGGCGTTGACGAGATTCGCCGGGAGCTGGTCGTAGGGAACGGTCTCGCGATTCTCGACGTAGATCTGGCCAAAGATTTTGTTGTTCCGATCCACGATCACGCTGGCCGATTCCATCTTCTCGAGATGGGTGAGATCGAGCGCGGCGGCCTGTTGCCTGAGGCTGGCCGCGATCGGCAGAAACGCGAGCAACCCCGCGAGGAGGCCGACCACGAGGAGCCCGAGCGGAATGTAGACCCACGGCTTCGCATACCACGCCCGACGCTCGGCGTAGGAGTGCTCCGTGGGCATGAAATAATCGACAGGCATGCGGCGTTTGGGCGAGAGCCCGGGATTGTGGAAACGGGCGCAACTTAGCGGCAAACATCGGCAAAAGCCAAATGGCGGCGGGCCGATTCGAGGCCACCTTCCGGGGTGGAAAAAGTAGGAACAGCCGGCGCCGAGGTCGCGCGCAGCCTGCGCGAAACGATCGCGCGCGAAGGGCCGATCACCTTCGCGCGCTTCATGGCGACAGCGCTCTATCATCCGACGGACGGCTATTACAGTTCCGGACGCGCAGCGATCGGGCGGCGCGGCGATTACTTCACGAGCGTGAGCGTGGGACCGATCTTCGGGCGGATGCTCGCGGCGCAGTTCGCGGAGATTTGGGAAAAGCTCGGGCGACCGGAGGAGTTCACGATCGTCGAACAAGGCGCGCACGACGGGCAATTCGCGGCCGATGTGCTCGCGGCGTTGCGCGAGCGTGCGCCGGAACTTTTCGAGATGTTGCGCTATCGGATTGTGGAGCCGTTCCCGGTTCTGGCGGAGCGGCAGCGGGAGAAGCTGGATGCGTTTTCCGGTCGAGTGGAATGGGTCGCGTCACTGGAGGAGATGGCGCCTTTCGTCGGCGTGCACTTCTCCAACGAGCTGCTCGACGCGATGGCGGTGCACCTGTCGGTCGGCGAAAACGGAACTTGGGGGGAGCGGTTCGTTGAAGCAGTTGCCGGTGAATTCGCCTTCGTCGATCGGCCGGTTTCCCTGCCGGAAGTGCTCGAAAAACTCCCCGCAGCGCCTAACGAACGCTACGAAACAGAGGTCAATCTTGCCGCGCTCGCCTGGATCGATGCGCTCTCGCCGAAGCTGCGGCGCGGCGTCATCCTCATCGCCGACTACGGCTTCGTGCGGGAGGAATTTTACGCGCCGCATCGGAAACGCGGAACGCTCCAGAGCTACGCGGCGCACCGCGTGGTCGCTTCGCCGCTCACACAGGTCGGCACCAGCGACCTGACCGCGCACGTCGAGTGGACCAGCGTCGCCGACCGCGCCGAGAAGTGCGGCCTAACGATCGCCGGCTTCGCCGATCAGCACCATTTTCTCACCGGCCTGCTCGCGAAAAATCCCGCGCTCGCCGGCCCGAACGGCCGCGCGTTGCAGACGCTGCTCCACCCGGAATTTCTCGGCACGCGCTTTCAATTTCTCGGTCTGACGAAGAAATTTTCCGGTTCGTTAAGCGGTCTTAGGTTCGCGCTTTCCCGCCCGTAGTCATCCCGAGCGAAGCGCAGCGGAGTCGAGGGATCCCGTGGAGTAATCGAGAAGCCCCGGCCGCAAAAAGCTTTTCGGCGATGCTGCACGGAAACCCGACGGGATCCTTCGACTCCGCTGCGCTGCGCTCAGGATGACGCGAGCACGAGCGCCCCGTATCAAAGCAGGGGCGAACCTTCGCTCTCAACCTGTTTCGGCTTCCCGCCGGCCTGCCGGATCAAGCCGAGTAGATCTTCTTTTTTCGTCCGCGTCGGATCGTAACTGAGCGAAATCCTCTCCGCGCCGAGATCGCAGGCAGCGAGCGCTTTTCCATCGAGTCGATCCAGCGCGTCGCGGAGGTTTTTCTCCTGCTCCGGATCGAGCGGCGCGGCGAGCTCGATCTCCATCGAGACAAATTCTTCCGCGCCGGAAGCGGAGGTGGCATCGTCGGTAGGCATTTTGAAGACCTTAGCGATTCCCAATATGGATCGCATGCTTCTCGACCGCGAGCGCGGCTTCCTTGACCGCTTCGCTCAGGGTCGGATGCGCGTGGACGGTGCGGCCGAGATCTTCGCTGCTCCCGCCGAATTCCATCGCCACCACGATCTCGGCGATCAACTCGGAAGCGGCGTGGCTGAGAACTGAGGCACCTAAAATGCGATCGGTCTCGGCGTCGGCGACGAACTTTACCGCGCCCTCCGCATCGTCGTTCGCGAGTGCGCGGCCGTTCGCGCGGAAGGGGAATTTTCCGATGCGCACCTTCAGGCCTTTTTTTTCTTTCGCGAAATCTTCCGTGATCCCGACACCGGCAAGCTCGGGATTCGTGTAGATGATTCCCGGAATGACGTCGTAGTTCACGTGCCCGGCCTTGCCCGCGATCAACTCGACGCAGGCGATGCCTTCTTCCTCGGCTTTGTGCGCGAGCATCGGGCCGGCGATGACGTCGCCGATCGCGTAGATGCCCTTGACGTTGGTCCGAAACATCGGGTCGACTTTGACCCGGCCGCGCTCGTCTAGCGCGACGCCGATCTTGTCCGCGCCCACGCCTTCGGCGAAAGCGCGGCGGCCGACTGCGACGAGAACCTTATCGGCTTCAAAGGTGAGTTTCTCCTCGCCCTTGGTCGCCTCCGCGACGGCGCGACCGTTCACGACTTTAACCGAGCCGACCTTCGTCTCGAGATGGAATTTCATTCCCTGACTCGTGAGGGCGCGCTGGAGGAGATTCGCCATTTCGAGATCGAAACCGACCGCGATGCGCGGGAGAAATTCGAGCACGGTGACGTCGGAACCGAGCCGGCTCCAGACCGAGCCGAGTTCGAGCCCGATCGCGCCCGCGCCGATCACGAGCAGTGTTTCCGGCGGCGTCTCGAAGGTCAGTGCCTCAGTGCTGCTGACGACGGTGGTGCCATCGAACGGCATGCTCGGGAGATTCACGGGAACGCTGCCGGTCGCGATGACGATGTGATCGGCGGCGATCCCGGTCGCGTCGCCTTCGTTAGGCTGGACCCGCACTTTGCCGGGCTCGGTGATGACGCCGAGGCCACTAAAAGTGGTGACCTTGTTGCCTTTCATGAGCGCACGCACGCCGCCGGTGAGCATCTTCACGACCTTGTCTTTGCGCGCGAGCATGGTCGGGAGATCGAGGCTGATACCGTCGAGTTTGATGCCGTGTTTCGCCGCGTCTTTTTTCGCGAAGACGAAATGGTCGCTCGAGGCGAGGAGCGCTTTGCTCGGGATGCAGCCGATGTTCAGGCAGGTGCCGCCGAGTTCGCTGTGTTTCTCGATGATCGCGGTCTTGAGTCCGAGCTGCGCGGAGCGGATGGCGGCGACGTAGCCGCCCGGGCCGCTGCCGATGATGATGACGTCGAATTTTTCCATGGGATGTGAAGGATTATCGAAAAGGGGGCGCGAATAATTTAGCGGCGACGCAGAGCGTTGTCATCCCGAGCGCAGCCGAAGGCGAAGTCGAGGGATCCCGTCGAGTGGCGTTTAAGTTACGCATCGGGCGCTTCACAGCAGCTCGACGGGATCCCTCGGCTCCGCTGCGCTTCGCTCGGGATGACAAGCGGTGGAAAGAGGCTACAACTCGAGCAACAACCCGGTCGGGTTCTCGATTCCTTCTTTCACCTTAATGAGAAAGCTGACCGCTTCTTTCCCGTCGACTGCGCGGTGATCGTAGCTGAACGCGAGATACATCATCGGCCGGATGACGACTTCGCCATTCAGCGCGATCGGGCGCTGCTGAATCGTGTGCATGCCGAGGATGCCGCTCTGCGGCGGATTCAGGATCGGCGTGCTCAGGAGCGAGCCATAAACGCCGCCATTGGAGATGGTGAAAACGCCGCCCTGCAGGTCTTCGATTTTGATTTTGCCCTCGCGCGCCTTGGTCGCGTAGCCGGCGATGTCGCGCTCGAGGTCGGCGAAACTTTTCTGTTCGGCATCGCGGATTACCGGCACGACCAGCCCGCGCTCGGTGCCGACAGCGACGCCGATGTCGAAATAATTGTTCTGAATGAAGTCGTCGCCTTCGATCCGGCTGTTGATCGCGGGCACTTCTTTTAGTGCTTCAACCGTCGCCTTAATGAAGAAAGACATGAAGCCGAGCTTCACGCCGTGATCGGCCTGGAACTTTTCCTGTGCCTTTTTGCGCAGCGTCATCACCTCGGTCATGTCGCACTCGTTGAAGGTGGTGAGGATGGCCGCGGTCTGCTGCGCCATCACGAGCTGCGCCGCGATCTTGCGCCGGAGCGGCGACATTTTCTTGCGCGTGAAGCGGCCGCTTTTCTCGCCGGCGGAAGGCGTCGGCGCCGACTTTTGCTGCGGGCGCGGTTTCTCCTGGTCGTCGGTGGACGAGGACGCTTCTTCCGGTTCGGCTTCGAGGTGGGAAAGGACGTCGCCTTTGGTGACGCGGCCGCCTTTACCGGTGCCGCTGATTTGCGCCGGGTCGAGCTTTTCCTCGGTCGTCATCCGTTTGACCGCGGGAGAGAGGACGTCGGCATTGGCTGAACGCTGGCCAGCCGACTTGGGCGCAGGCTTGGACTCGTTAGGCCTAGCGGCTTTCCCGGCGGCCGGAGCCTTCGCGCTGTCGTCGATCGTGGCCACGACTTCGCCGATTTTTACTTCCTGGCCTTCGTCGACTTTGGTCTCGAGGAGACCGGCTTTCTCGGCGGTGATCTCGGTCGAAACCTTATCGGTCTCGAGGGTGAGAAGCGCTTCGCCCGCCTCCACGTATTCGCCGGTTTTCTTGTGCCAGACGGAGACGACGCCGCTGGAAATGGATTCGCCGACCGGCGGGATTTTGACTTCGATGCTCATGCGAGTCGCAACTTAAGCCGAAGTGCGCGGCGCGGTCGAAAGATTTCCGATTGGGGGAGAGACAGGATTTACAGGATGAACAGGATGGAAGAGTTCGGGGGGACATCTCCCCCAAAATCCTGTCCATCCTGTTAATCCTGTCTCTCCCCATCATCTCGAAGCGTGGGAGCAAAGCGCCGCCGATCCCGCGCCTCCCAGAGGGAGGCGTCTACAATGGTTGCCGCTTCACCGCGCGGGTTGGGGGAGAGACAGGATTTACAGGATGAACAGGATGGAAGAGTTCGGGGGGACATCTCCCCCAAAATCCTGTCCATCCTGTTAATCCTGTCTCTCCCCTTCATCTCGAAGT
>JBBSUP010000048.1:0-25832 GCA_038234295.1 Chthoniobacterales bacterium | reverse complement strand
TCGGGAATAAAATCTTCGCCGATGCCTTCGACGGCCCAGCTCCCGGCCTCTTCCATCTTCCCGGTTTTGACCCATTCGTAGAGAATCGAACCGGTCGGGTCGGCGAGGATCATCTCGATCTTCGGGTCGACCGTTTTAAAGAAACGCCCGAGCCCGCTGAGCGTGCCGCCGGAGCCGACGCCGATGACCATGGCGTCCATGTCATGGTGCATCTGGGCCCAGATTTCCGGACCGGTGCCGGTCTCGTGCGCGAGCGGATTCGCGGGATTGCCGAATTGATTCGCGTAGAAGGCGCCGGGGATTTCACTCGTTAGGCGCGCGGCGATGTCCTGATAATACTCGGGATGTCCGCGGCCGACATCGCTTCGCGTCATCCGCACTTCCGCCCCGAGCGCGCGGACGTGCGCGACTTTTTCCTGCGACATCTTGTCGGGGATAACGAGGATGAGCCGATAACCTTTCGCGCCGGCGATGAGGGCGAGGCCAAGGCCCGTGTTACCCGCGGTCGCCTCGATGATGGTGCCGCCGGGCTGGAGTTTACCCTCGCGTTCCGCCGCTTCGATCATCGCGAGCGCGACGCGATCCTTGATCGAACCGGTCGGGTTCATGTTCTCCAGCTTCACGAAAAGCTGGCACGGGCCGGTGTCCATCCGCGTGATCTCCACCAGTGGCGTGTTGCCGATGAGGGAGAGGATGGCGGGTGATTTGTCGGTCGAAGGAGCAGGCATGAGGTGCGGGCGCGCCCACTACGCGACCACCGCCGCCCGGGATCGTCAAGCGGCGGAGCGCTGACTGTCGGCGCGACTTTGCAGGCGGGCGCGCGTCATGCGTTCGCGGACGCCACCGTCTTTCAGAAAATCCCGTTCGAGCCGGCGGATCTGTTGGTCGAGCAGGTAGTTGGCCTGGTGAATCAGGCAAAGAGCGATGTTGGCGAGGACTTCGGGCTTCGCGTTGGTTCTGCTTCCCTGTAGACGCTTCGCTCTGCGAAGCGCGGGCATCAGCGCCGATCGGAGCACCGACCCAACTCTCGCGCCTCCCAGAGGGAGGCGTCTACAGTGCCGACGTTGGTGAGCTTGAGTTCGGTTTCGGTCGAGGTGCGGGAAGCTTTGGAGCCTTCGAGGATGTTTTGCTTGCCGGAGCGAGCCGCCTGTCGCATTTGGTCGACGGTGCGGTCGCCGCTTTGCAGGAAGCGGCGGGTGAACCGGAAGGTGAGATCGAAGATCACTTCCGCCTTCTGGTGAGAGAGAAGCTCGCGATAGTTGCCGTGGCGCGGGAGGAGCGGGGGAATAGGTCTCATAGGTCCTAGACGACCCATAGGACCTATCTGTGTCGAGCCAAAGTATGAAATCTAACGCCGCTAAACTCCTCCTCGCGCTGGTGCTCGCAGCGCCCAACCTGCGCGCGGAAGATCCGCTGCTAGCACAGACCGAGGAGTTTTTCCCGCTCCCCCTCAACGGCGCGATCACGCTCGAGAACAGCGGCGGCTCTTTCCACATCTTCGGCTGGTATGAGCCGCGCGTCCGCCTCGTCGCGGTGCGCAGGGCTTACACGGCAGCGCGGTTGGCGGAGATCCGGGTGGAGAAAAAACTCGACCCTTCCGCGCTCGCCGTTCGCACCGTGATCCCGCCCGCTTCCGGCCTTTTCGCCGATCGCTCCGGGACCGTCGATTACATTCTCAACGTCCCGGAAATGGCGCACCTGCGCGTGCAACTCGGGACCGGGGAAGTGCTCGTGCAGGGATTGCGCGGAGGGCACGCAGAGATCGAGCTCACGAATGGCCGGGTCGTGGCGGCGAACTGCTTCGCCGAGGTCCGCGCGCATTCCACAAATGGCGTCCTCGAAGTCTTCTACGAGTGGTGGGAGAACCTCCCGGCGTCGTTCGACTTCACCCTCCGCCATGGGCGGCTGGGCGCACGGTTGCCGGCCGGCGCGCAGTTCCGCGTCGATGCGCAGACGACGAACGGTCGCATCGGCAACGGCTTCGGCTTCAAGCCAGAGACGCACGAGCCTGGCCAAAGTCTGCAGGGCGCGACTGCGCCAGAGCCGCCGGTGACGCTAAAATTTCGCACCGGCGGCGGCAACATCAGCATCGACAGCTGGCGTTAGGCAGAGAAAATCTCGCCATGCCTTCCTTCGACATCGTCTCCGAGCTCGACAAACAAGAGATCGACAACGCCCTCAACCAGGCGCGCAAAGAACTCGCCACCCGCTTCGATTTCAAAGGCGTAAAAGCCGAGATCGAACATGAGAAAGACAAGATCGTCCTCACCGCGGAAGACGCCTCGCGGCTCCACGGCTTGCGCGAGATCGTGATCGGGAAACTCTCGAAGCGCGGCGTCGACCTACGCAACATCGACCAGGAAGATCCCGCCATTTCCTCGATGGGCCACGCGCGCCAGGAACTAAAAATCCAACAAGGACTCGAGGGCGACAAAGCCAAGGAAATCATCCAGGCAATCAAAGGCAACGGCTTCAAGACGCAGAACGCGCTCCAGGACCGGCAGATTCGCGTCACCGGCAAAAAGCGCGACGAGCTCCAGGAAGTCATCGCCTTCGTGAAGAGCAAGGACTTCGGCGTGACCACAAACTTCCAGAACTTCCGCGACTAGGGATTCTCGCGCGGTTGTAGCCGGGGGCGGTGACCCCGACTGGCGTGGCGAGCTACTCGGACTCACGGCCGGGGTCACCGCCCCCGGCTACAACGGCGGGGCGCAAACTAAGTAAAGAGGCATGAAAAAGGTAAATCTCGACGAGATCAACGAAGAAGAACGCCGTTCGCCGAAGGGGAAGTATCACAAGTTTATAAAGGACATCTCCGTCGCGCTTGGCCGTGAGCCGGAGTCACTCGATCTCGCGAAGCGTCATCCTTTCGATCTGGCGCAGGTCCGGATTCCGTCGGGGAAAAGTTACTGCCCTTATCATTCGCACGGAGCCGAAACAGAGCTATACCTTGTGGTGTCCGGTCGCGGCCAGGTGCGCGATCACGAAAATAGGTGCATCGAAGTTGAGGCCGGCGACTCCTTTGTCTTCGCTCCCGGCGAGGCGCACCAACTGAGTAACTCCGGCGAAGAAGACTTCGTCTACTACGTTATCGCCGACAACCCGCGTTCTGACTCCTGTTACTACCCGGACAGCGGGAAGTTCGCGGTGAGGAGGGAAGGTCCCGACGACGTGATCGTGCGCGGCGAAGACGCAGACTACTACCTCGGCGAGGAATAGGTGCTGGAAGGATGGGCCAGGACGATCCTTACCATCTGCAACGGTTTCTGGATGCGCAGGCGGGAGTCTTCGAGACAGCGCTTGGAGAGTTAGCCCGCGGCAGGAAGGAGAGTCACTGGATGTGGTTCATCTTTCCGCAGATCAAAGGGCTCGGTCAGAGCCCGACCGCGGTCTTTTACGCGATCAAATCGCGCGTGGAAGCGGAGGCTTATTGGAGTCATCCATTGTTGAAGAAGCGGCTGCAAAAATGCGCTGAAGCCTTGCTTAGTCTGGAAGGAAAAACCGCGACACAAGTCATGGGAGCTCCCGACGACTTGAAGCTGCACTCCAGTACGACTCTCTTCGGGCTGGTCGCGGAGAACGAGCTAATCTTTCAAGAGTTGCTCGATAAGTACTACGGCGGCGAGAAGGACCCGAAGACGCTCGCATTGGTGCAGCATCTCGGAATCTAAGTGTCCGCCATGTTTTCTAAAAGCCTCACGACCACGAGTTGTCATCCCGAGCCGGCGCAGCGCGGCGAGGGATCTCACAAGCGTCCCGCGAGGCTGATCTCACAAAATGTCACCGAGCAACGCTTGTGAGATCCCTCTCCGTCCTACGGCGGCTCGGGATGACAAAGCGTGCGGGCGCACCCGCGTGGGTGCTGATTATGTCGGCCCCGGTCATCCAATGAGTCACCTCTTGATCAAGTTGAAGCGATCGCTCGATGGCTCGACCGCGCTCACCGCGACCCGGGCCGATGGATTTGCGACCTGGCAACGGCAAACCGGTCAACACGGTCACTTTTTTTCGGTCCACGATCTCACTCACTACGCGGTCGAAACTGTGCTCGGTTGCCGCGCCGGGTTCTTCGGTCTCATCGCGGACGGCTGGGAAATTAGCGACTTCGCCCCTCCGTTCGCGCGCGGCCCAATCCCGGCGGAAGCGCGGGAAATTGAAGTTGTCGTCAGCCTCATCGAGACCGCGCAAACGGCGGCCGAATTCCGCGAGCAAAGCGAGCGCTACGTCTCCGGGCGTCGCGCCGTCGGCCGCGAAGCCGACGATGGCTGCGTGTTCAGCGACGACCAGCTCGAACGCATCCGCGCATTACGCCAGGAATTGATCGAACGCTGGTTCCGCGACCGTCGCCGGCGAGGCACTCGAGCTGGTCTTCGACCCGTCCGCCGCGCCGTAGCCGCATTGCCGGCCTCAGTGAGCGATGGTAACTAACGCGATGGATCGTTGGCGCCAATTCGGCCCCGTGTTTTTGTTCGCGGCGCTGCTTGTTTTCCCAAACACAACACGGGCGCAAAAATTCCAAGGCCGCCAACTCGTGCAGGCCAGTCTCGTCGCGAACACGACGACGGTTGTGCCCGGTCAGCCGTTCACCGCGGGCCTGCTCCTGAAGATGGTCCCGGACTGGCACACTTATTGGCAATATCCGGGCGACGCCGGCATCCCCACGGAGATAAAATGGCAACTGCCTCCAGGCTGGAAAGCCGACCCCATCCAGTGGCCGATCCCACTCAAGCTCGCCGAGCCGGGCGACATCGAGATTTACGGTTATCACGACGAAGTGCTGCTCATGATGGAGCTCACGCCGCCGTCGACTATCGGGGAAAAGTCGGTCCATCTCGCGGGCGACGTTGACTGGCTGGTCTGCGAGAAAGTCTGCATCCCCGGCAGCGGCAAAGTGCAGCTCGATCTCCCGGTGGGCGAAACCGCGACGCCGGCGAACGCTGAGCTTTTCACGAAGTTTCGCGCGCAACTTCCGCGCGCGTTGCCGAGCGAGGCGGGAGCGGCTCTGCATTGGACGCGCACCGCGAAAGCATTCCAGCTCGCGATTGCGGACAAGAGTCTCGCGCAGAAACCGGCTTTCGATTTCTACCCGTTGCCGGAGTCGCCCACGGTCATCGGGCATCCAAAGAAGGAAACTGCGAGCGACGGCTCGGTCGTGTTCACGATCCCGATCGAAACCGCGGACGCCCAGCTGCAATCGCTCGATGGTCTGGTCGTGATCGATCAGGGGCAGGCGTGGTCGTTAGGCGCAAAATCGCCGGCGACGGCTGCTTCCGCGTCCGCGCAGGTTTCCGCGCAAACCGGCGGCCTGCTGAAGTTCCTCCTCTTCGGCTTCATCGGCGGCTTCATTCTCAACCTCATGCCGTGCGTGCTCCCGGTGATCTCGCTCAAGATTTTCGGGTTCATCCAGCACGCGGGCGACAGTCGCGGGAAGATTTTCGGGAACGGTCTCGCCTTCGCCGCCGGCATCTTCGGTTGGTTCCTCGCGCTTGCGCTGCTCATGATTGGTTTGAAGGCGGCGGGGCACCAAATCACCTGGGCGTTTCAATTCACGAATCCGCTTTTCGTCGTTGTCATGAGCGCGGTCGTGCTTGTCTTCGCGCTCAATCTTTTCGGGGTCTTCGAGATCACGCTGCCGGCTTCCGCCACGACCGGGTTGCTCGGCTGGAGCGCGCGGGAAGGTTACGCCGGTTCGTTTTTCCAGGGTGTTTTCGCGACCGTGCTCGCGACGCCATGCACTGCGCCGTTTCTCGGGAGCGCGCTCGGGTTTGCCTTCGCGGCTTCCGCCGGCGTGATCCTGCTCATGTTTGGCGCGATCGCCGCTGGCATGAGCGCGCCTTATTTGCTCCTCACCGCGCAACCGGCCTGGCTCCGATTCCTCCCGCGCCCCGGTCCCTGGATGGTGCACGTGAAGCAGTTCATGGGGTTCCTCCTCATTGCGACGCTGCTCTTTCTCCTCTGGGTCCTCGGCGCCGAACGCGGCCCTGAAGCGATCGTCTGGACCTCCGCGTTTCTCCTCGCCCTCAGCATCGCGTGCTGGATGAAAGGCGCCTTTCTCCTGCCCGGCGCGACGGTCCTGCGCCGGACCGTCGTGCTCGTCCTCCTCCTCGTGCTCCTCCTCGGCAGCGCCTGGTATTTTATCGGCGAGAAATTTAGCGCCACTAAAACCGTGGCCACCAGCCTAACGAAAAGCGACTGGGTGCCATTCAGCCCGGAGCGTCTCCAGAGCGAACTCGCGCAGGGTCACAGCGTCTTCCTCGATTTCACCGCGGCCTGGTGCATCACCTGTAAATATAACGAGGCTTCCGTGCTCGAGAGCGCGTCCGTGCGCGAAGCTTTCGAGCGCGCGGGCGTGGTGAAAATGAAGGCCGACTGGACGAATGCCGATCCGGTGATCACGAAAACTTTGCAACAATTCGGCCGCGTCGGTGTCCCACTCTACGTGCTCTACTCCGCCGCGGCGCCCGATCGACCGATCGTGCTGCCAGAGCTGCTCACGCAATCACTCGTCCTCAACCATCTGCAAACCGACCTGCCGAAAGTCGCGGCGGCCAAGTAAATCTATGAAAACAAAAAACGTGCTCCTCACCACCCTCGCGTTCTCGGCCCTCTGCACGAGCGCGCTCTTCGCCATGGAAGCCCCGAAAGTCGGCGCGCCTGCGCCCGGCTTTTCGCTCACCGATTCCAAAGGGAAGACGCACTCGTTAGGCGATTTTAAGGGCAAGTATGTCGTGCTCGAATGGTTCAATCCGGGCTGCCCGTTCGTGCAGAAGCATTACCAGAGCGAGAACATGCAGAAGCTGCAGAAGGAGTTCACCGGCAAGGAGGTGGTCTGGCTCACGATCGACTCCTCCTCGCCCGGCAACGAAGGCAGTCTCTCGCCCGCGGAAGCGAACAAGCAGATCGCGGATTGGAACATGCACCCGACCGCGCTGCTCCTGGATGGAGACGGCAAAGTGGGCCACGAATATGGCGCGACGAACACGCCGCACATGTATGTCGTTAGCCCGAAGGGCGAGCTGATTTACTCCGGCGCAATCGACAGCAAAGCGACGGCGAACCCCGACGACATCGCCGCCGCGACGAACTACGTGAAGGCGGCGCTCGACGAAGCGATGGCCGGCAAGCCGGTCGCGACCGCGACGACAAAAGCGTACGGCTGCAGCGTGAAATACGCGCACTGATCGCGTCGCCTGCGTTGTAGCCGGGGGCGGTGACCCCGGTCGCCTGCAATCCCCACTCGCCCCGGCCGGGGTCACCGCCCCCGGCTACAACGGCTCTTCTACTCCGGCTTCGCGCTGAAGCGGCTGGCGAAGCGCAGGACCGCTCGCGGGGTGAGCCTAACGATCGTCATGCCCGCTTTCATCGCCCAGCCGGGGATGACGATGGCCCGGTCGAGCGCGACCCCGCGGAGCCCGGCGGCGACGACCTCCTCGACGGAGACGTAAACGAACCCGGGCCCGAGTTCGTTCTCGTTCTCCGACGAGCGGCGCGCGACCTCCGTGAACTCGGTCCGTACCGGCCCGGGGCAAAGCGCGGTCACGCCGACACCGCGGCCGCGCACTTCGCTGCGCAGCGCTTCCGAGAAACTGGTGACATAGGCCTTCGTGGCGGCATAGACGGCGAAGTTCGCGACCGGCAGAAAGCTGGCGGACGAGCTGACGTTCAGAACATGGCCGCGGCCGCGCGCGATCATCGCGGGGAGCAGGCCGCGCGTCATTCTCGTTAGGCCGACCATGTTCACGAGCATCATCTGATCGAGCTTTTCTGGGTCCGCGGTGGCAAATGCGCCGAGGTCGCCGAGCCCGGCGTTGTTGATCAGCAGGTCGATCATAACTTCCTCACGCTTCAGCCAGTCGAGCAGCGCGCGGATGTCGCTCTCCTGCGCGAGATCGGCCGGATGAATTTCGACGCGCAGATTCGGGTACGCGCGCCGCAGTTCATCGCGCAGTTCCTCGAGCCGTTCCACCCGCCGCGCGACGAGCACGAGCAGCTCGGCATCGGGCGCGAGTTGCCGCGCGCACTCGCGTCCGATCCCGGCGGAGGCGCCGGTGATCAGGGCGCGGCAGTGGGCGAGTTTCATCAGGTTCCGGGTTTCGTCAGGAGCGGCGCGAGCACTTTCCAGATGTTCTCGGCGAGAATCTTATGACCCGCCGGTGTTGGGTGGATGTGATCGGCCTGGTTCAGATCAACCTGGCCGCCGACACCTTCGAGGAGAAAGGGTACGAGCGCCGCGTGATTTTTCTGCGCCAGCTCCGGGAAGACGGCGGCAAATTTCGCGGTGTAATCGGCGCCGAGATTTGGCGGAGTTTGCATCCCGGCGACGACGATCTTCGCCTGCGGATCTTTCGCTTTCACCTTGTCGATGATCGCCTGCAGGTTCGTCTCCATCTGCGCGATCGGCAGACCGCGCAGGCCATCATTCGCGCCGAGCGCGAGCACGAGGATGTCGATCGGTTTTTGTAAAATCCAATCGAGCCGGCTCAAGCCGCCCGCGCTGGTGTCGCCGCTCAGGCCCGCGTTGACGACGTCGAAGGGCAGGTGCTCCGCGGTGATCTTTTCCTGGACGAGCGCCGGGTAGGCCTGCGGTTCCGGCACGCCAAGACCGGCCGTGAGGCTGTCGCCGAGGAACAAAATCGTCCCGCCGAAAAGCGGCGCCGCGGAGCAGAAAAGAAAAAGCGCGAGGAGGAAGCGGGGCAGCGGCAATTTCCTCATGCGCGACGAACTCTCATCGCGTAAGCAAGACGCGCCGGCCGGCACCGTCAATGAGCTCATTCCCCATTCTCGACCTCCGCAGCCTAACGAAAAGCTACGCGACCGGTGCGGGGCGCCTGACCGTCCTGCACGATGTCTCCTTCAGCCTCGCGCAAGGGTCGACCTGCGCCATCCTCGGCCCCTCCGGGAGCGGGAAGACGACGCTGCTTGGTCTCGCCGCCGGGCTCGATCAGCCGACCTCCGGTTCGGTCCTGCTCAACGGCATCGCCCTCGGCGAGATCAGCGAGGACGAGCGCGCGCGGGTTCGCAACGCGCACGTCGGTTTTGTTTTCCAAAATTTCCAGCTCATCCCGACGCTGACCGCGCTCGAGAACATCACTGTGCCGATGGAATTGCGCGGTGATCGCGGGGCCCGCGAGCTTGCGCGCGAGCTGCTCCGGCGCGTCGGTTTGAGCGATCGGGCCGAGCATTATCCGACGCAACTATCTGGCGGCGAACAGCAGCGGATCGCGCTCGCGCGCGCGTTCATCAACCGGCCGAAGATTCTCTTCGCCGACGAGCCGACGGGAAATCTCGACTCCGAAACAAGCGCGCGCGTGATTGAGATCATGCTCGAGTTGAATCGGACCGACGGCACCGCGCTCGTGCTCGTGACGCACGACCCGGAGGTGGCGGGGCTGACCGAGCGGACTATTCGGCTGCGGAGCGGGGAGATGGTGGAATGAGCGAGTCCAGATTTGGTAAACGAACCAGTCATCCCGAGCGCAGCGCAGCGGAGTCGAGGGATCCCGTGGCTTTTCTGGGAAGCCTTCGAGCGGGGCTGCAAAATCTGCGCTTGGGACTTAAAGGAAGCCCGACGGGATCCCTCGACTGCGTTGCGTTCGCTTCGCTCTCTTCACTCCGCTCGGGATGACTCTGCTGTTCATCATGCGGATGGCGTGGCGCGACAGCCGCTCGAGCCGGCGGCGGCTGCTGCTCTTCTCGATTTCGATCTCGTTAGGCGTCGGGGCCTTGATCGCGATCGGGCTCTTCCGCGCGAGCCTCGCGCAGGCGATCGACGACCAGGCGCGCGCGCTTCTCGGTGCCGATTTGGTCGTGGAAAGTTCGCAGCCATTCACGAAGGAGCAGGAGCAGATGTTGCGCTCGTTAGGCGAGACGCAGGCGCGCGAAGTCCGCTTTCGCACGATGGCGCTCTTCCCGAAAAACGGAGGCACGCGACTCGTCCATGTGCGCGCGCTCGGCGGCAATTTTCCATTCTACGGAAAGTTGGAAACCGCGCCGGTGTCCGCCGCCGAGAGTTTCCGCCAGGGTGCCAGTGCCGTGCCGGAAGAAAGTCTGCTGCTTCAGTTCCGCGCGCACGCGGGCGACCCGATCAAGCTCGGCGAACTCACGCTCCCGATCGCCGGAGCGCTCACGAAGATGCCGGGGGAAGCGTCGCCCGCCGCGAGCTTCGCGCCGCGCGTTTACATCCCGCTGCAAAAGCTCGCGGAGACGAAACTGCTCAAGCCGGGCAGCCTCGCGCGCTACCTCGATTTCGTGCAGTTCGCGCCGGGAACGGATGTCGCGGCGGAGTTGGAAAAGCTCACACCGCAAATTGAAAAAGCGGGGCTGGAATACGACACGGTCGCGAAGCGAAAAAAGGATCTCGGCGAAGCGCTCGACAATCTTTACCGCTTCCTCAACCTCGTCGGCTTCATCGCGCTGCTCCTCGGCGCGGTCGGGGTGGCGAGCGCGATCCAGGCGCATCTCCAGCAAAAAGTGCGGACCGCGGCCGTGCTGCGGTGCCTCGGCGCGGCCGGGCGCACGACGGTTTTGGTTTACCTGCTGCAGGCGCTCGCGCTCGGGATCGTCGGCGCGCTCGTCGGCGCGGCGCTCGGCCTCGCGATTCACCAACTGCTCCCCGACACCCTGCAAAAATATATCCCGTTTACACTCCCAACGACGATCGCGTGGACGCCAGTTTTCCGTGGCATGGGCACCGGTCTGGCGGTCTGCATTCTCTTCGCGCTTCCACCGCTTTTGCGGTTTCGCCGCGTTTCACCACTGCTCACTTTGCGCGGATCCGTAGATGAAAACGCTGCGGCCGGAAAACGTGATTTCACGCTTTGGCTGGTCTATCTCGCGATCGGTTTCGGGCTGACCGCGTTCGCGATTTCGCAGGCGGAACGATGGAGTGACGGGCTCTGGGTGGCCGGCGGATTAGGGCTCGCGGTCCTCGTGCTTATGGGCGTGGCGAAGCTGCTAATTTTTCTCGTGCGCAAACTCGTGCCGCAGCGCTGGAGCTTTGTCGTGCGCCAGGGCCTGGCGAATCTCCACCGGCCGAACAACCGCACACTGCTGCTCACCTTATCGTTAGGCTTGGGCACGTTTTTGCTCCTCAGCATTTACCTCACGCGCGATGTGCTGCTGACGCAGTTCCGGTCGATCGACGCGCAGAATCAGCCAAACATTTTCCTCTTCGACATCCAGCCGGCGCAGACCAAAGACGTTGCCGCGCTCGTTAGGCAGGAAGGGCTCCCGGTCATCCAGCAGGCGCCGATCGTGACCATGCGACTCGTGGAGGTGAAAGGACGGAAGTCTGCGGAAATTTTGAAGGACCTAAACCGCAAGGCGCCGGAATGGGAACTCGAGCGGGACTATCGCTCCACTTATCGCAACGAGATGAGCGAGACGGAGAAGCTCACCGCGGGTCAATGGATTGGCCACGTCGATTACCAGGCGGGCGACGTGGTCCCGATTTCGGTCGAACAGGAGATCGCGAAAGACCTTGGCCTAACGATCGGCGACGAAGTCGTCTTCGATGTGCAGGGCGTGCCGATCAAATGCCGCGTGGCAAGTTTGCGGCAGGTCGATTGGAAACGTTTTCAGACAAATTTCTTCGTCGTCTTTCCGACCGGAGTGCTGGAAAAGGCACCGACTTTTAACGTCCTCGTGAGTCGCGTCCCCACGCCTGCGGCCTCGGCGAAATTGCAAAACGCGGTCGTGAAGAAGTTCCCGAACGTCTCGGCGATGGATCTCACCTCCGTCATTCAAACCGTCGATTCGATTCTCACGAAAGTCGCGCTCGTCATCCGGGTGATGTCGCTCTTTGTTGTGGGCACCGGGTTAATTGTGCTCGGGAGCACGATCTGGAGCGGGCGTTATCAGCGGCTGAAGGAAAGCGTGCTCCTGCGGACGCTCGGCGCGACCCGGCGCCAGATCTGGGAAATCCTTTGCGCGGAATATTTGTTTCTCGGCTTGCTCGCGAGCGGCACGGGAATCCTGCTCGCGCTGCTCGCAAGTTGGGCGCTCGCGGTGTTCACGTTCAAGCTCGCCTACACGCCGTCGTTTTGGCCGATCGCGGTCGCAGGCGTCGTCGTTAGCGGGCTCACTGTGGCCGTTGGTTTGCTCACCAGCTGGGGCATCGGAAGCACGCCGCCGCTCGCAATTTTGCGGGACGAGCTGGATTGAATTGTAGGGCGGGCGCTTCGCCTGCCCTGGTCCATAAACCTCGGCAGCCGAAGCGGCCGCCCTACAATCGGAGAGCCGCGAGCTCGCTTTTCGTGAGGGGACGCCAGGCGCCGCGCGGCATGTCGCCAAGCCGGAGCTGACCGAGCCGGGTGCGGATGAGTCCTTTCACTTCGTAACCAAGCTCGTAAAACATCCGGCGAATCTGCCGGTTCATCCCTTGGTGGAGCACGACGCGCAGCCGCGTCGGGCCGATCGCGCGCACCATCGTGAGCTTGGCCCGTTTGCCATCGAGAAAAATCCCGGCGCGCAACTTCTCCGCGTCTTTTGGATTCCAAAGCCGGTCGAGCGTGACCTCGTATTCCTTCTCCACCTTGTAGCGCGGATGGGTGAGATGCTGCGAGAGATCGCCATCGCTCGTCATCAGGAGCAGCCCCTCGGTCTGCGTGTCGAGCCGGCCGACGTTGAAGAGCCGGGAAAATTTCGCGGGCAACAAATCGTAAATCGTGTCGGTCGCCTGCGGATCGCGCCGGGTGCAGACGAATCCGGCCGGTTTATGCAGCGCGATCGTGAGCGTCTCCGCTGGCCTAACGATTCGACTCCCGATCTTGACGTGATCGGTCGGCTCAACCTGCGTGCTGAAATTCGTGCAGGGCTGGCCGTTGACGGTGACCTGACCGGCCGCGATCAGCTCGTCGCAATGGCGTCGCGAACCGAGCCCGGCCGCGGCAAGAAAACGGTTAAGGCGCAAGCCGGCTTAGAGATCCGGCTTGGTCTTCGGCAGGCCGATGACTTTGCTCGAATCTTTCCACTGGCCCCGCTTCTTCAACAATTCGACCCGCTCGAAACGTTTCAGGACGTTACGTTTGGCGGCGATGGTGCTGGCGCCTTTAAGGCTGCGATGCTGCGACATAGATTGCTTCCGGGTTAGAGTGCGAAAATGGACGGCCAAGGTAGCGGGCTGTTTGGTTTTTTCAAATGGATTACCGGAAAACGAATCGGGGCGGTGAAAAACGGGCGGTCGTGCGCCGCGTGATCGGCGGGACGCTGTTGTTGCTCGTCGCTTTCGCGCTGGCTGGTTGTCGGCCAGTCGATTGGTTTCTGTTGAAGCGCACGTTGCGGGCGAAATTCAGCGACGTCGATTGGATCACGACGCGGGAGCTCGCGGCGTGGCTCAATTCGAAAAAGCGCCCGGCGCCGGTGTTGCTCGACGTGCGTCTGCCGGCGGAATGGGAGGTGAGCCATCTCGCCGGAGCGCGCCGGGTCGATCCGAAAGCCTCCGCTGAAGAGGCCGGCGCGGGTCTCGCGAAGGACACGCCGATCGTCGCTTACTGTTCGGTCGGCTACCGCTCCGGCGAGGTCGCGCAGCGTCTGCGGAAAGCCGGTTACGAGCATGTGCAGGATTTGGAGGGCTCGATTTTCGAATGGGCGAATGAAGGCCGTCCCCTTGTGCACGAGGGGAAGAAGGTGACGAAAGTTCACCCCTACAACGCGACGTGGGGCCGCCTGTTGAAAGACAACGTGCGCGCGCCGCTGCCCTCGCCGACGCCTCGGTAACATCGTCATCCCGAGCGCAGCGCAGCGGAGTCGAGGGATCCCGTGGGGCTTCTGCGAAGCGCCGCCGCAAGTGTCTCGCAATCGACGCTTCACGGAAAAGCCACGGGATCCCTCGACTCCGCCCCGCAGCCGCGGGGCTCCGCTCGGGATGACGAGTGCAGACCAGTGCGGGACTTACGGGCGGTTGCTCAGCAGTACAGTTGTCCCGCAGGTGGTGAGCTCCGCGACCGGGTCGCCCGCGCTTTGCAACTGCCGCCGCCAGTACGCTACGCGCTCCGCTTCCACGAGCAGAAACAACCGATCCGCACCGCTCCAGGCCTGCTCCACCGTCTGCTCATTGAGATAAACATCGGCCGCTTTTCCGAAGACCATCCCCGGTTCCGGAGCGGGGTCCTGATTCACCAGGTAAAATTTCCGGCCGAGATAAAAGACGAGGCTGCTGCCGGTGTGGAGATGGCCTTCGTAGAGAATCTTGTCGTTAGGCGCGACCCGGGCGTTGATGAAATCCGCCGCGTCCGCGAGCGAAAAATAAGGCGCGACCCGTGCGACGCCGTCGATCATCGCGAAGCCGATCGGCACCATCGCGGCCGCGACCGCAGTGAGCGCGATCCGCGCGCGATTTTGGCGGAGAAACCAAAGCCCGACCGCCGGAAAAAGCACGAGTGCGATACCAGCGACCGCGATCGTGGCGCGGAAATCCAGCCAAGTCGTCGCGGGGATTTCGCGGAGCGTAGCCCAAGCGGTGGTGCGGCTGGCGGCTGTGCCCCAAGAGCCATCCATCCCGGCGAGCCAATGCGGCAACTGCCACGCCAGGACCACGACGCCGAGTCCAAGCGCGAGCAGCGCGGAGAGGCCGAGCATCTGTGTCCAGCGCGGCATTCGCTCCCAAACGGTGGCGGCGAAAATCGCGCCGCCGCCCCACATCGCCATGGAGTAATAATCCTGGCGTTGGCCGACGAAAAATAGCGGCACCAAAACCGCGGCTATCCAGCAAAGCGGAAACGCGTCTGCAAATTCCAGCTCGCGCGGGCGCACCACGCGTCGCCAGGCGAAGAGCAGTCCAGGCAGAATCACCACCGTCCACGGGAACCACCACGCGAAGTGCTCGAGTACAAAAGTCGTACGCGAGACGTTATCGAAAGTGTGCCCGACGTCGGCGCGGCCAGTGAGATGGATGAACCAGTCGTGCGCGATCGCGGCGCGGAAAAAACCGGGATGCCGCCATTCGAGATAAACGTGCCAAGGCAGCACGATCAGCAGGAAGACCGCGATCCCTTCCCAGCGCAGCAGCTGCGCAAAACGCACGCGCGCTTCGCGGTAAAAACAGCTGAGCAAAAGCAGCGGCCCCGCGCAGTAAAGGAGCCCGTGCAGGCTCTTCGCCATGCAGGCGAGCGCGGCGAAAATCCAGAACCCAAGGAACCAGCCCCGGCGTCCCGGGCGGCGTTCGTAACCGCGCAGCGCGTAATAAAGCGCGCCGGCGATGAACGCGCTGAAGACCGGCTCCGGCATGACGATGCGCCCAAGCAAAAACATGCCGCACCCGCAGAGGTGAATCAGCCCCGCGAGGAACCCGCGCCACGGTCCACCGAGCCGGTCGCCGATGAGAAAGGTGAACGCGATCGCGAGGCAGTTAGCGAGCGCGATCGGGAGTCGGCCGGCCGCGGTCGTCAGGCCCAGCGCCTTCAGCGAAACCGCGATCAGCCAATAGACCAGCGGCGGTTTTTGCAGGCGCGGAATCCCGTCGTTCGTGGGCGTGAGCCAGTGGTGCGACTCGAGCATTTCACGCGCAGCGCCGGCATATTGCCCGTCGGTTTCGTTGTACAACTCGCCCCAACCGATCGTGGCGATGTGCAGCAGCGCGGCGAGCGCGAGCAGGAAAATGAAAAGCGCGCGCCGAATCGGCGGACGCGGCGGGAGCGCCTGTGGCGAAAGAAAAACGTCGTCGAGACTGAGGGCGGGATTGCCGGGAGAAGACATTTGTTGTCAGCCGCCCTCAGCGCGCTGCCGCGGGTGGGGCGACGGCACGATAACTTTCCCAATCCTCCGGCAGGCGCAGCAGATTTCCCTCCGGCATTTGGATGACGGCGAGCATCTGCCGACACTCCGCGATGAGCGCGCCATCGGCCGGACGCACGACCCGAAAAGCGCACCAGAAACGCACGCGCTCGACGCGATCGAGCCAGCCTTCGATGACGAGTTGATCGGCGAGTTTCGCCGGCCGGCGGTAATCAATTTCGGTCCGGACCACGACCGGATAACGCTGGGTCGAGGCCATCTCGGTGAGTTTCATCCCGAGCTGTTCGGCCAGCAGGGTGCGCGCAGTTTCAATAAAACGCAGATAGGCAATGTTATGGACGACCGCGGCGCAGTCGGTGTCGAAGAACATCACCTGCACTTCGGTGCGGATGTGCGCCGCCCCGGGCGCTGTGTCATCCCGAGCGGAGCGCAGCGGAGCCGAGGGATCCCGCGGGGTTTCCGTGCAGCGTTTCTTCAAGCCAGCTCCACGGGATCCCTCGGCTTCGCTCGGGATGACCTGTTTCGATCGCTCTTCCTTTCGCCCGTCGGATGGTGCCATGCGAAACAAAGTGTCCGCCCTACATCCGCACGAGGTCGAGCAGGAACTGGCACCAGAGATAAACCATCCCGCGCCACGAATATTTGATCTCGCCGCCGACCGTTTGCGTGAGCAAACCCTGCGTGATGTTGTGCGCGATCTGGTCGCGCAAATCGTTCTCGATCTCCTCCTGGATGCGCGCTTCATCGAGCGCGTCGATCCCATGCAGCTCGACCGCGTGATCGCGCAGGAAACGTTTGTGGCTTTGATAAAGTTGCCAGAACGACTGGTCGGGCCGCTGCCGGTTGATCCGAAAATGCGGGGTCAACTTCAGCCCGTAGGAGAGCGGGTAGTTCCACGTCGTCCAGATCGTGCCATTCGAGCTGCGCGAGGAAATGCGGAGGTAGTAAAACGAGAGATCGTTCTGTTCGTTCAGGCAGATCGTGGCCTGCGCGCGATCTTCTTCCTTATAGAAAAGCCGGAAGAATTGCCGGTAATCCGCCCAGTCCCAGCCGGCATCGCTGATGTGCCCGAAGCCTTCGTTCTCGATCTGCGCGGAGATATCGTCGAGCGAAGGGAAGACTTCGGCCGAGGGCGGGCTCTTCGGCCGGAGCGATTTCTCCTTCGGCAAACGGAGCGCGCGGATGCGGGTGAGAATTTCCACCCACGGCAAGAGCAGCCAGCTGAGCGCGCTGAGGATTCCCAAAATCCAGCTGTCGGTGATGAAGTAGATCGCGAGAAATGACGCGGTCAGAATCCCGAGCGCGCCGATTTTCTGCGAGATGGACGTTTCATACGTGCGCAGGGCGACGCTGAGCACAGCGACCCCCAGGGTGATGAAAAGCCCGAACAGCATTTAGGGGACGATGTCGTGCGCGCGCAGGAATTTCTCGAGCTGGTCGGTATCGAAATTCGCGAGCACTTCATCCCCGGCGAGGAGCGTCGGCACGTAAGTCTGGTCGGAAAGTTCCTTCATCTCCGCGTAGGCTGCGCGATCCTCGCCGACATCGACCTCGGTGAATTGGTAGCCTTTCGCGGTGAGATATTCCTTCGCGTCGATGCACCAGGAGCACCATTCGCGGCTGAAAAGTTTGAGGTCGGTCGCCACAGGGGGGAATAAACAGGCGGAGCGATGGGCGTCAACGCCGGCCTCACCCCTTCCCCACTTTAATCTTACACCTGCACTTATACTTACACTCCCCGACCCGGAAAAGGTGTAAGTGCAAGTGTAAGTGCAAGGATAAAGTCGCCGAGAAACACTCGTTAGGCTGAAAGGTTAATCGACGGGTTCCCAGTTTCCGTCCGGCTTCCGGATAAACCCGATCCGCAGCGGATAGACCGTCGCAAGCACCATCCCGGCGCACATCTGCGTCTCCTCGTCTTTGACTGCCGCGAAGGTTTTCTCATCGAGGCCGAAGAGCGAGCCGCTCTTGCGTGAGACCACTATTTCCGGTCCGCCAGTTGTGGCGAAGTCGAGTTCCGCCGGCGGCGGAATCGTCACCCGCACGCCGCTTTTGTAAGCGGACTCGAGGCAACGCGCCCGGCGCACATCATCCACTTTCAGCGAGTCGTTATCCTCGATCGCCTTGTAGAGCGCGGCGAAATCCGGCTCGAACCAGGCCGCCCGCGCCCGCAGGAGCGCGGCGACTTTTTGTTTATCTTCCTCGGTCACTTCGGTCACCGCCGGGTAATGATGCCAGGGAAGATCGCGCGCAAACTCCGCCGTGAATTCGCGCTCGAACACGACCTTGCCCTTCACGCTTTTTCGGTCGTCGAGTCCCTGGCCGGATTGGTTCGTCGACTTGCCGCTCGTGTCGTCGCTTTCTTCGGTCACCTGATCGGTCACGTCAGCCCAGCGGAGCTGCGCGCGATACGGTTTCTCCAGGCCGGTCGGGGTAAATTCGAGGCGGAAAGTGTTCTTTCCTTTCCGCACAATCGCCCCGGCGGAACCGAGCGGCACCCAGACCGTCGGGGTGACTTCGTGTTCCTCGAAGAGCACCATCATCGGCTCTTCCTGCACCGGTTGCTCGGGGCCGTAGGGGACGTTGTTGATGAAGACCTGCGCCTTCCCGGGCACGCTCGTGACGTGCTCTTCCGTCGCTGGTTCGCCGCGGAACGGCGTGAACTTAAACTCCACGTTGATCACCGCGGCCGGCGCCCATGGCGCGGTGGCAAGGAGACATGCAAACGCGAGTGTTTTCATGGGACGCTTCTGAACGAACTCCGCGAGCGAGACAATCTTATTTCGTCTCGTCCGGGGCTGGGCACCTCGCCGCGATTCGCGCGCGCGGGAGTCCGCCTGTAGACGTTTCGCTCTGCGAAACGCGGGGGGCTGGCTCCGCGCTGAGGTCATTCCTGCGCTTCGCGCAGTTGTGGCGAAACGAGGTCCGAGAAGGACTGTTGCGCCGCCTCGGTTGTCATCCCGAGCCGGCGGAGCGCGGGCGAGGGATCTCGCAGGCGTTCTGCGGCACAATTATTCCAATCCGGCCCGAGCGACGCTTGGGAGGTCCCTCGCCGCGCTTCGCCGGCTCGGGATGACAGAATAACGTGGTCGCGACTATTGGCCGAGCGACGCGCTATATGCAGCGGCGTCTTTTAACCCCTCGAGCTGCGAAGCGTCGTCCACTTTCAGAACGTAAATCCAGCCTTCGCCGTAGGGATCGGTGTTGATCAAGGCTGGGTCGCTTTCGAGCGACTTATTAACCTCGAGCACCGTGCCCTTCGCCGGGGCGTAGATGTCGCTCGCAGCTTTCACTGATTCGACCACCGCGATCGTGCTTTTCACGTCGTGACTCGCGCCAACTTTCGGGAGTTCCACGTAAACCACATCGGTCAGCTCGGCCTGCGCGTGATCCGTGATGCCGACGCGAATCGTGTCGCCATCGCGGCGGATCCATTCGTGTGACTCGGTGTAGAGAAGGTCTTCGGGAACGTTCATGATTTTTTGTAGAGCGGTTTCTTTTCGATCACTGCGGGAAATTTCTGGCCGCGAACTTCGATCTCGATTTCCTCGCCGGCCTTCGGCACCGGGGTCGCGAGATACGCCATGCCGACGCCGTAACCGAGGCTCGGCGAGAGCGTGCCGCTGGTGACCTCGCCGATGTCGTTGCCATCGCGGAAGACGCGGTAATGCGGGCGGGGCGGGGGCCCTTTGCCCACCATCTTGAAAGGGGTAAGCCGATGCGCCGCGCCGTCTTCCTTCACGCGTATCAGTTTGTCGCGGCCGGTAAATTTCGACTTGGTGAGATCGACGAAAAAGCCGAGGCCAGCTTCCAGCGGATTGTGCGCGGGGGAGAGGTCGGAGCCGTTCAGCGGATAACACATCTCAAGCCGGAGGGTGTCGCGCGCGCCGAGCCCGCAGGGGTGAATGCCTAACGAATCACCCTTCGCCAGAATCTCCTGCCAGACGCGCGTTGCATCCTCCGCGGCGAAGAACACTTCGATGCCATCCTCGCCGGTGTAACCAGTGCGCGCGATCAGAAGCGCGACGCTGGAACCAGAAACTGGACTCGCCGTGGCGAGTCCCTCCGGAGGAACGTCCTTCCGCGCGCCCATTTTGTCGTCGCCCAGCGAAAAACGGGCGATGTGATTCCGCGCCGGCATTTCCACACTGTCGCCGAAGAGCGCCTGAAAAAGTTCGCCGACGCGGGGTCCCTGGATGGCGAGCCCGGCGTAGCGGTCACTCTCGTTCTCGAGCTGCACGTCGCGCGCGAGATGCGATTGGAGCCACGCGAAATCTTCCTCGATCCGCGAGGCGTTCACCACGAGGAGGTATTTCTGCTCCTCGAGCCGATAGACGATGAGGTCGTCGATGATGCCGGCGTCGTCGTTAAGGAGAAAAGTGTATTGGCCGGTGCCGACGTCGAGTTTCGCGATGTTGTTTGTGAGCATGGTGTTGAGCCATTCGCCCGCCTGCGCGCCGGTCGCGACGAGCTCGCCCATGTGCGAAATATCGAAGACGCCGACGGCGCTCCGGACGGCGAGATGCTCCTCGCGAATGCTGGTATATTGCACCGGCATAAGCCAGCCGCCGAACGGGATCACCTTCGCGCCGAGGCGGACGTGTTCGTCGTAAAGTGGGGTCTTTTTCTCCGCCTCGTCGCTCACCGCGCCCAGCCTAAAGGTTGGGCTTACGGTGTCAATCGTGCCGCCGGCCGTGCTGGAGCGCGACGCTCTGTCGTCGCGGGTTTGTGCGTGGTCGCTTTTGGCGGATGCGAATTTTGAACTCGCGATCACGGAGGATCGCGCTCCAGGTTGGGCCGTTGGTCACGCCCGCCCCCTCCGGTTGAACTCACGGAGCCTCGCCGCTACGGTGACCGCCCGATGAGTTTCTTGAATTCGCTCGAACGCCGTCTCGGCTGGATCGCCATCCCCGGACTCATCCGCATCGTCGTCGCGCTGACGGCGCTGGTTTATCTTCTCACTTTTATCAACCCGGAATTCGTCACGGTGCTGACGTTGAACCCGGGGCGAATCCTGCACGGCGAGGTCTGGCGGCTCGTCACTTACATCTTCATCCCGCAGGCGATGGGCCAACCCGGTTCGATGCTGGGACCGTTCTGGTTGCTCATCGCGCTCTGGTTTTTGCTCTTCATCGGCGACCGGCTCGAGGCGGCCTGGGGCGCCTTTGCGCTCACCCTTTACTTTCTCGTGGGCATGATCGGGACAACGGTCGCCGCGTTTCTTTTCGGCGCGCAATTCTCCAACGCGATGCTGGCGTCGTCGCTCTTTTTCGCCTTCGCGCACTTCTATCCCGACGAGATCATTTACGTCCTCTTCGTTCTGCCGGTGAAGGTGAAATGGCTCGCCTGGATCTCCGCCGGGCTGCTCCTCTTCGGGTTCGTCACCAGCCCAATGTCGTATCGCATGGCGTTGCTCGTGACCTTTGCGAACTACCTTATTTTTTTCGGGCCCGGGATCGTGCGCGATGTGCGGAATCGCCAGAAAAACACGGGACGCCGCGAGCGTTTCGAGGGAGCAGCGCGCCCGGAAGACGAGGCACTACACCATTGCGCGACCTGCGGCGCGACCGAGCAGACGAATCCGCAGCTCGAGTTCCGGGTCTCGCGCGATGGCGAGGAGTATTGCGTCCCGCATCTCCCGAGTGCGAGCAAGGTGAGCGCCTGACGTAGCGTGCGATGACCTGCACCTACACTTACACTTTCGCTTACACTCTTCTTTCGTCGCTCTGCGGAGGGAGAGTGTAAGTGCAGGTGAAAGTGTAAGTGCAAGTGGTGGGGCAAGCCCCACCTTGACCCCATCCGTGCCCGACCGGAAACTCGCCCATGGACCCGACACCCGCGCCGCTCGTTCCGCAGGAAGGCTGGCATTGTCTTCACCTCTTTTACCGGATCGAGTATGGCCAATGGCAACTGCTCAGCGCGACCGAGCAGCGCGCGGCGAAAGTCGCTCTCTCTACGCTCGTGCAGGAGACGCGCGCGCTCGAAAACACCCAACTGCTCACGCTCAGTGAGGTGACGCCGAAAGCCGATCTCGGCTTCATGCTCGTCACGCCGGACTTACACGTCGCGAACCGGGTTGAGAAGCAGCTCACGCTGTCGTTGGGCGCGGATGTGCTCGTGCCGGTTTACAGTTATCTCTCGCTTACGGAAGAGAGCGAATACACCACCACCGATGAGCAATGGGGCGACACGCTCGAGATCGAGCAAAAGCTGCAACGCGGCACGCCGGGATTCGAGGCAGGCATGGAAAGTTTCCGCGAAAGAATGAAGCACTACCGGCACGACCGCATGTATCCGACGCTGCCCGACTGGCCGGTCGTTTGCTTTTACAACATGACGAAACGGCGCGGCGAAATGAAGAACTGGTATTCGCTGCCTTATGAGGAACGGCGCACGCTCATGGCCGGGCACGCGCGCGTCGGGCGGCAGTATGCGGGCAAGATCAAACAGCTCATCACCGGCTCGACCGGGCTCGACGATGCGGAATGGGGCGTGACCCTTTTCGCGCACGATACCTACCAAATCAAAGCCATCGTCTACGAGATGCGCTTCGACGAAGTGAGCGCGGCTTACGCGGACTTCGGCGAATTTTACCTTGGCATTCAACTGCCGCTCGACGAACTGTTTCGCCGCCTGCAACTGTAGGCTCGACTCGTCTCCTCCTCGATCCCCTTCCTTTTCGAGGACGAGGACGAGCAGGAGAACGAGGACGAAGATGGGCGACCAAAGGATGGGTGGCAGAGTGGTCTAATGCGCACGCCTGGAAAGCGTGTTTGCCGCAAGGCAACCAGGGTTCGAATCCCTGCCCATCCGCTCTCGCCACGGGCCGGGAATTAATCTTGCCCCGCCCCGGTTTTTCCCGAAGCATCCCCGCGATGCGCTACGTGCTGGCGGCTTATTTCGCTCTCGCTTCCGTCGCATTCGCCGCCACCCCGGCGGCGCCGGCGCTCGCGAATCTGGCCGAGGCCGCGCGGGTCGATTACCAGAACGGCGCGCTTGATTCCGCCCTCGCGAAAATCGAGCAGCACGACAAGGTCCGCGGCCGCAGCGGCGAGTCGCTCAACCTTCGCGGTGCCATCCTCCTCGAGCAGGGAAAAATGGCGGAAGCCGCGAAGGTTTTCGAGGCGGCGCACAAACTCCAACCGGAGCTGTTCGCGCCGCGCCTTCATCTCGGCGACGTCCTGTTGCGCGAGAAAAAGTTTACCGATGCGCGGCAAATTTATCAGCAGCTGGTGGCCGAGACGAACATCCTCACCTCAAACGAGCGTGTGCGTTACGGGCTCTATCTCGCGCTCCTCGGCCTGCACGATGAGGGCGCGGCGAAGCGCGCGCTCGCGAACATTAAGTTCCCCACGGAAACACCGGCCTACTATTTCGCGCAGGCCGCCTCGGAGTTTGCCCAGGGGCATGAAGGGCCGGCGAAAAAATGGATCGCGACCGCGCGGCAGATCTTCCAGCCGGATCTCTTCGCTTGGTTTGCGGGCCCGCTCTTCGACTTCGGCTGGCTGAAGGACAAACCTCCGCCGCCGACGATCTGAGGCGCGCGAATCCAAGACAATACGAGCGCAGCCTGTAGACGCTTCGCTCTGCGAAGCGCGAGAGCGACCCCACTTCAGCAAAGCGCAAGTCGCCGCAGAAGTTGTCATCCTGAGCGTAGCGCAGCGGATTCAAAGGATCTCACAAGCGTCCTTCGGCGTCTGAGCGAGTGGCGGATCGCACGACGCTTGTGAATCCCTCGCCGCGCTTCGCCGGCTCGGGATGACAAGGGCGCAGCTCACACCCACATCGTGCGATCGAACGTTCGATACTGAATCGCCTCGCTCACATGATCGGGCGTGATTGCTTCCACGCCTTCGAGATCAGCGATCGTGCGCGAGACTTTCAGGATCCGGTCGTAGGCGCGCGCGCTCAGATTCAGCTCCGTCATCGCGATGCGAATCAACTCCTGCGAGTCGTCGCTTAGTTTGCAATGCGCCTTGATCTGCCGGGCACTCATCCGCGCATTGCAGGTGGTTTTTTTGTCGGAATGAAAACGCGCCAGCTGCCGGTCCCGCGCCGCCGCGATGCGCGCGCGGATGGCGTCGGATTTTTCTTCGGCGCGGTCGCTCGAGATGTCGCGGTATTCCACCGCCGGCACCTCGATGTGCAGATCGATCCGATCCAGCAGCGGCCCGGAGATGCGCTGGCGATAACGCTGCACCTGCACCGGGCTGCAACGGCACTCGCGCTTGAGGTCGCCGAAGTAGCCGCAGGGGCAGGGATTCATCGCCGCGACGAGCATGAACTCCGACGGAAACGTCACCGTCCCCGCCGCGCGCGAGACAGTGACGCGGCCGTCCTCGAGCGGTTGGCGCATCACCTCAAGCGTGGAGCGTTTGAACTCCGGCAGCTCATCGAGAAACAGAACGCCGTTGTGCGCCAGGCTCACCTCGCCGGGCGCAGGCGTGGCCGAGCCGCCTAACAATCCCACATCCGAGATGGTGTGATGCGGCGAGCGGAAAGGTCGCGTCGCGACAAAGGCGCGCTCGCCGCCTAACAATCCCGCGATGCTGTGGATCTTCGTGGTCTCGATCGCTTCCTCCAGCGCCATCGGCGGGATGATCGTGGCGATGCGTTTCGAGAGCATCGATTTGCCGGAACCGGGCGGACCAATCATTAAAATGTTGTGACCGCCGGCGACTGCGACTTCGACCGCGCGCTTCACATGCGCCTGGCCTTTTACATCCGCGAAATCGACATCGTAATCCTGATGCGTGGCGAAGAATTCGCTCCAGTCGCCGCGCTCCGGTGTCAGCTGTTTTTCGCCCCTAACGAACTGGAAAGCCTGCCGCAAATTGTCGACCCCGAAGACGTCGATGCCCGCGACCATGGCCGCTTCACGCGCATTCGCCCGCGGGACGATGATGCCGCGCTTGCCGCTCCGCCGCGCTTCCAGCGCAATCGGGAGCACGCCCTTCACCGCCCGGACCGCGCCGGTCAGCGCGAGCTCGCCGACGAAGCTGAAATTCGCGAAGACCTCGTCCTCGATCTCCTGCGCGGCGGCGATCATGCCGAGCGCGATTGGGAGGTCGAAGCTCGGGCCTTCTTTCTTCACGTCGGCCGGCGCGAGGTTGATCGTGGTCCGGCCGCGCGGCCAGTAATAGCCGCTGTTCGCGACCGCAGTGGTGACGCGATCCTTGCTCTCCTTCACGGCGGTGTCGGGCAGGCCGACGACCACGATGGAGGGAGGGCCGCCCGCCGCGTTCACCTCGATCTCGACTTCGTAGGCATCGACGCCGAGAACGGCGGCGGAGTAAATTCTGGCGAGCACGGGCCGAGAGTGGCAGAGCGGACGACTCCAGCGCAAGGTCATCCCGAGCGGAGCGCAGCGTAGTCGAGGGATCCCGTCGGTTTTCCGTGAAGCTCTGAGGCGGAACTACGGGCGAATCGTGACCACGCTTTCCAGTTATTCCACGGGATCCCTCGACTCCGTTCCGCTTCGCTTCACTTCGCTCGGGATGACGAGCTGCTGGGGTCCATCGGTCGTTTCCGTGGGTTCTTTTAGTAAGGCGTCTTGTCCGGCTTCGCGGTCCAATCGCGGAAAAGCGCGAGCGATTCTTCGCGCGCGATTTGCTCCATCGGTAACGCGCGCGCCGCAATCTCGAGCGGGAGTTGCTGGTAGATGAAGGCGTCGTCGAACCCGACCACCGCCGCATCCTGCCGGGTGCAGGCGTAATAAACTTTGTCGAGCCGCGCCCAGTAAATCGCGGACAGGCACATCGGGCAGGGTTCGCAGCTGGCGTAAAGTTCGCAGCCGCGCAGGTCGAACCGGCCTAACGACTGGCAGGCCGCGCGAATTGCCATCACTTCGGCGTGCGCGGTCGGATCGAGTAGGGCGGCGACCTGGTTGTGGCCGCGTCCGACGGTCGCGCCCTCGCAAACCACGACCGCGCCGAATGGTCCGCCGTCGTTCTGGTTCATCCCTTCGCGGCCTAACGAGACCGCCTCGCGCATCCGGTTCGCGGGAGTGAGATCGCTGCTCATGAGGTTGTAGCGTGCCCCGTATCACCCCCCCCGTTGCGCCCGACCCACCGCCAAAGCCCCGCGCCCCCGCCCCCAAC
>JBBSUP010000047.1:0-25968 GCA_038234295.1 Chthoniobacterales bacterium | reverse complement strand
GTGATCGTGCTCGACATCATGCTCCCAGGGCGCGACGGGCTGAGCCTGCTGCAGGAAATGCGGCGCCAGCACATCAACACCCCGGTGCTCCTCCTCTCCGCGCGCGGGAACGTGAACGAACGCGTGGAAGGGTTGAATCTCGGCGCGGATGATTATTTGCCGAAGCCGTTCTCGATCACCGAAGTGGTGGCGCGCGTGCGCGCGCTGCTTCGGCGCGCTTCCGGCGAGCACGCGACGATGATGCAGGTGGACGATCTTTCGCTCAATGTCGTGACCCGTGAAGCAACGCGCGACGGGCAGAAGGTAGACCTGACGAACCGGGAGTTCGCGCTCCTCGAATACCTGATGGCGCACGCCGGCCGGGTTGTGAGCAAGACGACGCTCTGCGAGCACGTCTGGGAACATCATTTCGATACCGGCACGAACGTCGTCGAAGTCTGCATGCAGCGGCTGCGGCGCAAAGTCGATGAGGGCCACGCGCACAAGTTGCTGCAGACGGTGCGCGGCACGGGCTACTCGCTGCGGGGAACGGGATGAGACCGAGAACTCTGCGCGGGCGGATCGCGCTCTGGAGCGCGGCGGTGGCGACAGCCGCACTCGTTCTTTTCGGAGTCGCGGCCGCTTGGAATCTGCGCCGCGAGCTGGTCGAAAATCTCGATCAAGAAATTCAGGTTGAAGCGGCCGACTTCGCGGCGGAACTAGACGAGCAGCAGGTCCAGACCAGCAAGGGAGAAAAGGCGATGACTTTCGCGAGCGACGATCTGCCGCGTTTCCCCTTTGTCGAAGTGCGCGGCGCCACCCAGCGGCTGCTCTACCGGGCGCCGGCCCTGGGAAACATCGAAGTCATTCCCGCGGCGCAGCCAGGGCGTCCCTATGAGCTGAAAGCCGGCGATCGCTTGCTGCGGTTCGCGCTTTTCCATCGCGGCGGGATCACTTACGCCGTCGGCAAGGATCTCGACAATGTCGAAGAAGCACTCGCGGGTTTGCTCCGTTCCTACTTCATCGCGTTCCCGCTCGTCGTCATCGCCATTGGCGCCGGCGGCTGGTGGATCGCAGACCGAGCGGTCGCGCCGCTCACGACCATCGCGGTGCGCGCCGCGAACATCTCGGCGTCGGATTTGAGCAAACGCCTGCCGGCCACCCCGGCGCAGGATGAGATCGCCGATCTCACCCTGGTCCTGAACGCGATGTTCGATCGCCTGCAGCGGAGCTTCGAGCAGGTCACGCGTTTTACCTCCGATGCGTCGCACGAACTCAAAACGCCGCTCACGCTCATGCGGGCCGAAGTGGAGAACGCGCTCGAGTCGCCCGCGCTCGCGCCCGAAGCGCGCGAGGTCCTCGAGAATCTCGGCGAGCAATGCTCCCGGCTCTCCCTCATCATCGATGCCCTCCTTCTGCTCTCGCGCGCCGACGATCGCCGCCTCGCGCTCGAACAGACGCGGTTCGATCTCGTTAGGCTGGTCCGCGAGTTGATGGAAGACGCGGAGATCCTCGCGGAACCGGCTCGACTTTCCCTGGAATGTGAGTTGCCTAACGAGATGCCAGTCTGCGGCGATCGCCGGCTTCTCGCGCGTGCGGTCATGAACCTGCTCGACAACGCGATCAAGCATAACGAAACCGCCGGCCGCGTGCGCGTGGCTGCGGCGCGCGAGAACGGCCAGGCCGTGCTCCGAATCGGCAACACCGGCCGCGGACTGCCGAACGCAACCGCTGAGCAGATTTTCGAGCGCTTTTTTCGCGGCGACCTTTCGCACAGCGACGAGACTCCGGGCCACGGCCTCGGCCTGAGCATCGCGCGCGAGATCGCCCGCGCGCATCGCGGCGACGTGCAGCTCGCGCGCTCCGATGCCTCCTGGACGGAATTTTCCCTTATGCTTCCGGTCGAGGGCGCTTCATGAGCGGGATGCCTTCCATTGCGGTCGTCGTCCCGTTCTTTAACGAGGCCGAAAATGTCGACGCCTTTTGCAGCGAACTGCGCGACGTTCTGACGAAGGAGCTTTCCGACGTCGAGGTCGCGTTGATCGATGACGGCAGCAGTGACGGCACCGGCGCCAAGCTCGAGGCGATCGCGCGCGCCTGGCCCGAAGCCCGCGTCTTCCACCTCCGCGAAAACAAGGGCCAGTCGGCCGCGCTCCTCTTCGGTTTCAGCAGAACGACCGCGCCGATCATCGTGACCATGGATGGCGATGGACAGAACGATCCGCACGATATTCCCCGGTTGATCGCGCGGCTGGTGGAGGCGGACATGGTGGTGGGCGTGCGGGTCGATCGGCAGGATACCTGGATGCGTCGGCGGATCTCCCGGATCGCGAATCAGGTGCGGTCCGACTTGTTAGGCGACGGGGTTTCCGATTCCGGCTGCGCGCTAAAAGTCTTCAGCCGCGAGGTGGTCGATGCCTTTATCCCGATCCGCACGCTTTACTCGTTCATGCCCGCACTCGCGGTCGCAGGCGGCTTCCGCGTGGTCGAAGAACCGGTCCGGCACCGGGCGCGCGCGCATGGTTACTCCCGCTACACCACGGCGAGTTTTCTCATTTTGCCAATCATCGATTTCGTCGGCTTGCGCTGGTTTCGCTGGCGTCGCTGCCGGGGCGAGGGTTCCTCGCGGTTTACAAATCATCCGACGATCGGCACCCTCGGGACCGACCTCCACGCGGGCGAAGGGCAGCAGCCTGATCCCAGACCTCCCGACCGCCGCTGAACGCGCATGCCTAACGAATCCTCGACTCCGCCGGACAGCGGTGAAAAGCAGAACCGGTTCTACTTCCGGGCGGCGATGGGCGTGATCGCGGTCGGCACGCTCTTCCATCTCGCCTACAGCACGCATCTCGAGCTGGTCGGCGACGAAGCTTATTACTGGCTCTGGTCGCGACATCTGGACATTTCTTACCTCGACAAAGGCCCGATGGTCGCGTGGTTCATCCGCGCCGGGACCGCCTTTTTTGGCCAGACCGTTTTCGGCATTCGCTTCTTCGCGGTGATTCTCGCCGGCGGGACGGGAGTCGCGATGTTCCTGCTCGGCCGGCGGCTTTTTTCCGATCGCGTGGCTTTCTGGGCGATCGTGACCTCGGCCTTCATCCCGCTCTTCGCGGTCGGCTCGTCGCTGATGACGATCGACACGGTCTACGTCTTTTTCTGGAGTTGGGCCGCGCTCGCCTTTTGGTGGGCGAAAGATCAGCGCACGCTCGGACCGTGGATCCTGACCGGTGTGCTCGTCGGTCTCGGCCTGCTCTCGAAATACACCGCCGCGGTCGAGCTGCTTTCCTTCGCGGCCTTCTGCCTCTGGGATCGGCCGAGCCGGGGTCATTTTCGACGCGCGACATTTTGGGTGATGCTGGCCACGGCGCTGCTCTTTCTCGCGCCGGCGGTGATTTGGAATATCCAGCATCACTGGCCGACAACCCAGTGGCTGCTGGCACGCGGCGGGTTGAATAAAGCGGGCGGGCTGCATCCCAGTTTCGCGCTCGATTTTCTCGGGGCGCAGGCGGGCGTGATCTCGCCCTTCCTTTTTCTCGGGCTGATTTTCGTGCTCTTCCGGCCGCGCACGTGGCGCGCGCCGCAACCCGCTACCGGCTATGCCGCGGCGCTTTTTCTCCCACTCTTCGGGCTCTATCTGCTCCTGAGTTTTCACTATCGCGGTCAACCGAACTGGACCGCCGCCGCCTACTTCGGCGGGGTGCTGCTGCTGGCTGCGAAGTGGCTTGATCTCGTGCGCACGAATCCTTGGAACCGCTGGCTTTGCCTCGCGGCTCTCGTAGTCGCGGCCTTGGAGACCGCGATCCTGCTCGAGACGCGCTGGCTTCATCTGCCGCACAAACGCGACCCGCTCGATCGCGCGCGCGGATCGCGCGATCTCGCCGCCCAGGTGCAGCTTTGGCAAAAGGCCACCGGGGCAAAATTCATCATCGCCGATCACTACATGACGGCTGCGCTGCTCTCTTTTTACCTGCCGGGCCAACCGGAAGTCTTCGTCCCGATCGAACCACGTCCGCGCGATCAACTCGAACTCTGGCCGACCTACGACGATAAATTTCCCGCGAGCGACGGGCTGATCGTGGCCAAGCGCACCCAACTCGTGCGCTCGCTCCCGGCCAGCTTCCCGCGCCTCATTTTCCTCGCGCCAATCGTCTCCATGGAGGGCGGGCGAGCCATCGATATCTATCAGCTTTTCCTCGCGCAGCGCGCGCCGCGAGGAAACCGCTGATCGCCATTATTTCGCCGGCAACCAGAGCACGCCGCGGAGTATTCGCCCTAACGAACTACGGCGCAGGTGCGTAAACCAGCACCTTGAAGGTGTCCGGAACAACCTTCGGTCGCTGCCGCGGCGCGCCCGGCGACGGGCTTGGCATCGGTTCGTATTGCGCCGTCGGCAGGTAAATTCGGTCAGTCGAAGGATCGAGCGCCATCGTGCGCGCGCCGCGCTCAGTCTTCAGCGTCTGGACGACGGTGGTTTTATCGGGCGCTTCCTCTTTCGCGATCATGGTCACGCCTTCCCCACAAGAGGCGAAGGCGAGTTGCGACCTGTCGTCGAAAGCGCAGCCGTCCGGGCCTTTCCCGATCGGCGCAGTCGCGACGACTTTGCCGCTCTCGGTATCTAGAGATCAACGCCGAGAACGAGCGAACTTTGCAGGGCGAGCGACGACAGAACCAGACCGACGAATTTCGAACGCATGCGGAATCGCTACGATAATGCGCTCGAACTGCACGCCTCTTTGGGTGACGAAATCGTCATCCGGCGACCGCGCCATCCTCGCGACCTCGGAGGGTCGCGCAGGAGAGCGTGCAACTTTTTCCGCGCCGTGGTAAATAACTGTAGCTGAAACAGTTTCTGAATCGGATTTCCAGAAATGTAACGGATATCATTACAGTTCGGACAGGTGGTTAATCAACAATTTACATTTGCGGTCCACATCCTCACCGCGCTCGCCTTTGCGAACGAGACGATGGATTCGCAGGAGCTGGCGACGAGCGTAAACACCAATCCAGTCGTGATCCGCCGCATCCTTCTTGGCCTGCGCCGCGCCGGCCTGGTGGAGACTTACACCGGTAAAAACGGCGGAACCCGGCTGGGGAAAAAGCCCGCGGAAATCTCGCTCCTCGCGATCTACGACGCCGTCGCACCGCGGCCGGTCATCGCGGTGAGCGAGCGCAAAGCCTTCAAGCGCTGCCAGGTGAGCTGCAATATGCGCGAGATCATGGGCGGAGTCGCCGCCGGCGCGGAGGAAGCGGTCCGCGCGCATCTCCGCGGGATCACTTTGCAGAAGCTGCTGCGAAAAGTGCGTCGCGCGGGATGAACGCGTTATCCTGCTCTTCGACCGCGCAATTTGCGAACTGCATCGCGGGAGGCGGAATATCGGCGCCTGCATCCGTGCTCGGGGTCTCCTGGAGCGGGCTTCAAAAACGCGGTCATTCCGAGCGAAGCGCAGCGCAGCCGAGGAATCCCGTGGAGTGAGCTTTAAGCTTTCGCCACGGGATCCCTCGACTCCGCCCGCATCCGCGGGGCTCCGCTCGGGATGACCCACTTTTAGACCACTCCGAGCGAGCCCTTTAGGTTTTTAACGGCTTCAGCCAGCGGAGGAGCGCGAAATTTCCGAGCGCGAGGAGAACGGCAATTTCCAAGCGATCGAAAGCGATCGCCGCGCCGATCGCGCCGGTACTCCAGAGGCTCGCCGCCGTGGCGAGGCCGCGGACGTTGCCGCCACTCTTCAAGATCGCGCCGCCGCCGATGAAGCCCATGCCGCCGAGCAATCCCTGGAGCGCACGCGCCATCGTTTCGGCGTTCGCGCCCGGGAGTTTCACCGCGAGCAGAATGTAGCCGCAGCTGGCCAGCGCGACGATCGGAAACGTGCGGAGCCCCATGTTGAAATCGGAGCGCTCGCGATCCCATGCGAGCGGCAGCGCGAGGGCGAAAGCCAGCACCATGCGGAACAGGTTCTGGCCCGCAGTGGACCAATCGAAATCAAGCAACGTCATGACCATTCTCTCATTCTATCGCAGAAAACCCGTTGCCCGGACTGCCGCAACTGCGCCGGGCCGGATGACAACGCGCGGGTTTGCGGCGAGGAAATGCGATGGACGAAACCAAAACGCCGACCCGCGCCGAGATTCCCGAGGCCGACAAATGGGACCTCTCGCACCTCTTCGCCAGCACCGACAAATGGAGTGAAGATTTCGCCTGGATCCAGACCACCTTCCCGCGCCTAACGAACTGGAAAGGCCGGGTCGGTGAGTCCGCAGCGACGCTCGCGGAGCTGCTCGAATTCGAGAAGAAACTCGACCTGAAAATCGAGCGCGTTTACCACTTTGCCTCACTCCAGCTCGCGGAGGACAGCGCGAATCCCGAGTATCTCGCGCGGATGGGGCAGCTCCAGAATCTGCTCACTACCATCGGCGAAATCGCCTCCTATATGGTGCCGGAAATCCAGGCGGTCGAGGACGCGACTTTCGCGAAGCTCCTCGACGATCCGGCACTGAAAGAATGGCGGATGAGCTTGCAAAAAGTGCGTCGCCTGAAGCCGCACGTGCTCTCAGAAAAAGAGGAGCGCCTGCTCGCGCTCGGCAGCTCTGCGCTTGACGGCTACGACGACACCTTCTCGCAGCTGACAAACGTGGACATGAAGTTCGGCATGCTCGCCGACGAGAAGGGCGAGGAGCGTCCCCTCACCCAAAGCTCCTACAGCTCCTTCCTCGTGAAGCGCGATCACGATCTGCGAAAGCGTGCGTTCCACCAGTTTTACGACGAGTTTCAGGATCATCAGTTCACGCTCGCAGCGGCGCTTTCGTATTCGGTAAAGGCCGACGTCTTCCGCGCGAAGGCGCGCAATTATCCCTCGGCGCGCGAGGCTTCGCTCTTCAAGGACGACATCCCGGTGGCGGTTTACGACAACCTCATCACCTCGGTCCGAAACAATCTCGCGCCGCTCTTTCGCTACTACGATCTGCGCCGGCGCGTCCTCGGGCTCGACGAGCTGCATGCCTACGACACCTATGTGCCGCTGGTTGCCGAGATCGAAACCAACGTCTCTTTCGACGAAGCGATCGACAAGGTCCTCGCTTCGCTCGCACCGCTCGGTCGCGAATATGTCGACTCATTACGCGCGGGTCTCCGCGGGCGCTGGTGTGATCGCTACGAATCGAAGGGCAAACGGAGCGGCGCGTTTTCCAGCGGCAGCTTCGGCGCGCCGCCTTACATCCTCATGAATTATAAGGCCGACGTTTTCTCCGATGTCTACACGCTCGCGCACGAGGCCGGGCACTCGATGCACACCTGGTTTGCGCAACGCTCGCAGCTCTACCAGGACTCGGATTACCCGATTTTTCTCGCCGAGGTGGCGTCGACTTTTAACGAGGAGCTGCTCACGCATCATCTGCTCGAGCAGACCAACGACCCGAAGATGCGCGCCTACATCATCAATCGCCAAATCGATGACATCCGCGGGACGCTTTACCGGCAGACGATGTTTGCCGAGTTCGAGAAAGTCATCCACGCGATCGAGGAAGCGGGCGAAGCGCTCACGCTCGATGTCTTCAAGAGCGAGTATCGCAAGTTGCTCGAGGCTTACTTCGGCGACGCCGTCGTGCTCGATCCGCAGCTCGATCTCGAGTGCCTGCGCATCCCCCATTTTTACAGCGCGTTTTACGTCTACAAATATGCGACCGGCGTTTCTGCGGCGATCGCGCTGGCGGAGCGCGTGCTCGGGGGAACGCCCGGCGCGGTCGAGGCTTATCTCGGTTTCCTGAAATCAGGCGGGGCGAAATTTCCGCTCGCGACTCTGCAAAAAGCCGGGGTCGATATGAACACACCGGCGCCGGTCGAGAGCACGCTCGCGCTCTTCGATCGCCGGGTGACCGAGCTCGAAGAAGTCTTGTAAGACAGGCACCCAACGCGGTCATCCCGAGCGGAGCGAGGGATCTCGCAAGCGTTGCTCGGCGCGACACCGTGCCGGCGACGTCGAAGGACGCTTGCGAGATCCCTCGCCGCGCTTCGCCGACTCGGGATGACAACGTCTTCAGCGGTTTCACTAATCGCGCGCACCCTGCGCGCGGCTCGGCGCGGGATTTGCTTTAACGGAGCAGATGAAGTTTGAGTGGCATTTGCGCTCGGCCTGCGGTTACGCCGAGCTCGGGATGGCGCGTGAATCGCTCGCCGAATTAAACGCGCTGGCGCCGGAGGACCAGGAACGCCCGGAAGTTTTGCTTCTGCGTTTGCACCATTTTATGCAGCGCGAAGCATGGCGGCGCGCGCTCACGCTCAGCCGCAAACTCTGCCGCGTCGCGCCCGATTGCGGCGCGGGCTATCTCCACGCCGGCTTTTGTTTGAACCAGCTCGGCAAGACCGCAGAGGCGCGAATGATCTTACTGAAAGGTCCGTCGGCGCTCCGGCGCGAGCCGATTTTTTATTACAACATGGGTTGCTACGAGGCGCTGCTCGGGAACGCGCATGTCGCGAAGAAAAACCTCCAGATCAGCTTCCAGATGGACGCGAGTTTCCGCACAATCGCGAAAACCGATCCGGATCTGAAGACGCTGCAGGCGCAGCTGTAGCGCTTCGGGAAGAACGAATTAGGAAAGCAAGAAAGCAGGAAGGGGAGAATGTCTCCCTCCGGTTTTTTCCTGCTTTCCTGCTTTCCTGATTCATCTCTTTCCAGCTCTATGTGACGCTGCGAACGTCAGCGCGTGCAACGCGAAGTAGAACTCACGATCGAAGACATCGCCTTCGGCGGAAAAGGCGTCGGCCGCTCCGAGGGCAAGGCGGTCTTCGTGCCATTTACGATCGAGGGCGAGCGCCTCACGGCGCGGATCACGCGCGAGAAGAAATCCTTCGCGGAAGCGGATGTCGTTCGGCTCGAGGATACTTCGCCGGAACGAGTGGAGCCGAAGTGCCCCTATTTCGGCCGCTGCGGCGGATGCGCCTACCAGCATATGAGCTACGCGCATCAGCTTTTTTGGAAGCAGCAACAGGTTGCGCAGGCGCTCCAGCGGATCGGGAAATTTCGTGAGCCGCCGCTGCAACCGATCATCCCCTCCCCGCTCGACTACGGCTATCGCAACCGCATCACTGTCCACGTCGAGGATGGCGTCATCGGCTTTTTCCGGCGCGACGTGCACCAGCTCATCGACATCGAGCAATGCCCGATCTCCGCGCCGGAAGTGAACGCCGAGCTCACCGCCCTGCGCGCACGGCGTCCGCGCGATGGGCATTACACCTTGCGCGCACACAGCGGTCCACGCGTTTTCTCGCAAACGAACGACGCCGTCGCCGAGAAGTTGGCGGAAGCCATCGGCGCGCTCATCCCCGCGGAGCAGCGATCGTTGCTCATCGACGCCTATTGCGGCGCGGGATTTTTCGCGAAGCGGCTGTTGGGGAAATTCGAACGCACGATCGGACTCGACTGGGACATTCACGCCATCGCCGCCGCCGAAACCGAGGCCGCCCCGAACGAGAGCTACTTCGCGGGCGATCTCGCGCAACGGCTCGAGTTCGAGCTCAGCCGTGCAGATCTGCCGAAGACGACCGTGATCGTCGACCCGCCCGCGACTGGATTGAACCCAGACGTGCGCGAGATCCTGCGCAGTTATCCGGCGGCGACGCTGCTCTACGTCTCGTGCAACCCGCCGACGCTCGCGCGCGATCTCGCCGAGCTCGGCGCCGGCTACACGCTGCGGAGCGTGACGCCGTTCGACATGTTTCCACAGACCGCCGAGATCGAAGCGCTCGCACATTTATCGCACAGTCGTTAGCGGCAATCTGCTCCGGGTAGCGCCCACGTTCCGTGGGCTGGCGACGGTGTTCCACCGTCGCGAACTTTCCTCGCCGGTTGACCTTCTCGTGACGTTCACGTCGGTCGGAAAGTTCGTCGCGGCAGAACGCCGCGACCAGCCCACGGAACGTGGGCGCTACCCGGAATCCCGCAAGGCGCGTCAGAGAAGAGCGATGCGAAACAGTTCACTCCGCCGCGCCTGTTCCTCGTCATCCACGATCGGCAGCATTTTCAACCGCGCTGGAAGCTCCGGCAGCTCCACCCACGAACGACACCCGCCGTAGCGCGGCAAATCCTCAAACCGCCAGGGCGTCGCGAGCCGGAACACCCGCACGAACGCCACTTGCACGCCAGGCGCTTCGTCGTAATCGAACCGCTCCCGGACCACGTTCTCCTGCAACACGTGCAGCGGCTCGAGCGCGCGCACTTTTTCCCAATCCGTCAGCGCGCACGTCTCCTCGATCCGTGCCGCGAACCGAATCTCGATTTCGCCCGACAACTGCTCCGGCAATTCGGCATTCGTTAGGCGAGTGCGCACGAGTTGCTCGTGAAAAAACGTCGGGAAAAGAAAGAACTCGCGCTGTCGAAATTGAAAGCCGTCGCGGCCTTCTGCGATCCCGCCTTTGCGGACGATGACGCTCTGGCGGCCTTCGCCGAGCGCCGCGCAAACCAGCGCCCATTCCTTGAAACCGACTCTTTCCATTTCCCGACGCGCAAACTAGCCTCCTGCCCATGCCCTTCAAGATCGACCTGCACACGCACTCGTTCTTTTCCGGCGACGGCGTCTCCAGCCCGGAGCAGAACATCGCCGCCGCGCGCGCGAAAGGCCTCGATGGCTTTGCGATGACCGATCACAACACGAACGACGGTGTCGATTATTGCCGGGAAAAAGGGCTGATCCGGGAAGATGGCCAGCCGGTCGACGGATTTCTCGTCATCCCCGGGGTCGAAGTTACGACCGCGGAAGGTCACCTCCTTTGCATCGGCGCATCGCTGCCGTTTTTGAAAGGGCAGCCGGCGCGCGAAGTTTGCGACCTCATCCATGAGCGCGGCGGGCTCGCGATCCCGCCTCATCCGTACGATCTGTTCCGCGCCGGGATTCGGTTTTCGACCTTGGAAAACCTGCCGATCGATGCGCTCGAGGTCTTCAACGCCGCGACCACGTTGCGCCGGTATAATCGCTACGCCTTCAAGTATGCGCAGCTGCGCGGACTGCCGATGACCGCGGCGAGCGACGCGCATCATCACGCGGCGATCGGGACCGCCTACACGATCCTGAACACGGACGACTTCTCGTTAGGCGGCATCCTCGCGCAAATCGTGAAGAGTAACGAGCTGAACCAGGAATACCTGACGCCGAAAGACAGCGTGCGGAAGACCTGGAACAACTGGATGCGCCTGCGCCGGCGCAAGCCGCAGTCCCCGACGCCAGCGGAGCCGCCGGTCGCGTAAGTCCGAGCCGCCCGCCGACAAGTCATCCCGAGCGGAATGGAGCGCAGCGGAATGAAGCCGAGGGATCCCGCCGGGTTTCTGGGAAACTCCGCGGCGGAAGATCTCAACGAGACCTTCAAAAAAAACTCCACGGGATCCTTCGACTCCGCTGCGCTTCGCTCAGGATGACCGGCGCCGCGCCTAACGAACGAGTAACTTCTTCAACTCTTCCGGCGAAGTCACCGGTGCTTTGCAGGTGAAATTCTCGCAGACGTAAGCCGCCGCTTTTCCCTCGACCGGTTTCATCTCGCGCACTTCTTCGAGCTTCTCGCCGAGATATTTCTGCCCCCCCGCGCCATCTGCGAGGAGCAGGATCGTATCTGGCAGAAAGTGCCGGTTCACTTCCGCGAGCAACGCGCGCGTGTCGGCGCCATCGGCTTTGCCGGCGATGATGATCTGGCGCGGTTTCGCCAGACTGAAATCGAGCGCCACGAGCAACTGCGGCAGCGCGGTCGGGAAATGCCCGAGCGCCCCGCTGAAGGCCGCGATCGTCTTCTCGCCGCGCTCGCGCATTCCCTTCGCGTCGCGGATCTGCGCGAGCCGGAAAAGGTTGAGCGCCGCGACCGAACTCGGCGCGGGTTCCGCGTTGTCGTTATCCTCCTTCAACCGGAGGAGAATGCTCGCGTCTTTTCCGGTGCTGGTGAAGTAGCCGCCTTCTTTTTCATCCCAGAAAAGCCGGTCCTGCGTCGCCTGCAATTGCTCCGCCAGCGCGAGCCATTTCACCTCGAACGACGCCTCGTAAAGATCGAGCAGCCCCTGGATGTAGAACGCGTAGTCGTCCGCGAAACCGGGAATGTCGGCCGGGCCGCCGCGATAGCTGCGCAGAAGGGTGTGGTCTGCTGCGCGATAAAGTTTCTGCCTAACGAACTCGGCCGCCTTCGTCGCAGCGGCGAGGTAGCTCTCCTCGCCGAGCACCTGCGCGGCGCGGGCGTAGGCGGAAATCATGAGCCCGTTCCAAGCGGTGATGATCTTGTCATCGAGATGCGGGCGCGGCCGTTTCCCGCGCGCGGCCAGCAGCTTCGCGGCGCTCCCGCCTAACGACTCGCGCACTTCCGCCTCGCTCAGCTGGGAATGCTTCGCCACTTCCGCGATCGTGTGGGCGGCGAAGAGGACGTTCTGCCCGCGGAGTTCGCCATGCGGATCGCTCCCCTCAGGCGTGTTTCCGTGTGGCTCGACGCCGTAGCGATAATTGAAGAGTCCCGCCGCGGCGGTCCCGAGCTGCTCGTCGATTTCGTCTTTCGTCCAGACGTAGAAGGCTCCTTCCAGCTTCTCTTTGCTTTTTTCGTTAGGCAAACTGTCGGCGTCTTCCGCGGAATAGAACCCGCCTTCCGGTGAGGTCATGTCGCGAGCGACGTAGTCGAGCGTATCGCGCGCGACCGTGGCGAAAGCGTCGTCGCGAGTGACCTGAAAGGCGGCGAGGTAGCTCTGCGCGAGCTGCGCCTGGTCGTAGAGCATTTTCTCGAAATGCGGCACGTGCCAGAGCGCGTCGACCGCGTAGCGATGAAAACCGCCGCCGAGTTGATCGTGCATCCCGCCCTTCGCCATCTGGCGGAGCGTAAACAGGTTCATCGCGAGCGCGTTCTTCCCCGTCTCGGACTCGGTGCCCGCGCGCTGGGAGTAGTGAAAGAGAAAATCGAGCGTGACCGGCCGCGGGAACTTCGGCGCGCCGCCGAAGCCGCCGTTCACCTTGTCGAAATTCCGCGCGAGCTGGTCGTAGGCAGCGCTGAGCGTCTTCTCGTTCGGCTGCGTGGCGTCTCCGGCGGCGGTGCTGCTGTTCGATTTCGCGAGCGCGGCGATGATCTGGTTGCCGCTCTCGATGATCTTGGCGTGATCTTTTTCCCACGCGTCGGCGATGCGCTGGAGGACCTTCGTAAAACCGGGCTGGCCGTAGCGATCGTCGGGCGGGAAATAAGTGCCTCCGACGAACGGCTTCAGCTCGGGCGTAAGCCAGACGCTCATCGGCCAGCCGCCACCGCCGGTCGTCGCCTGCACAAACGTCATGTAGACGCGGTCGACGTCGGGCCGCTCTTCGCGATCGACTTTGATGTTCACGAAATACTTGTTCATGATCGCGGCCACCTCCGGGACCTCGAATTCCTCGCGCTCCATCACGTGGCACCAGTGACAGGTGGAATATCCGATCGAAAGAAAGATCGGTTTGTTCTCTTTCCGCGCCTTCGCAAACGCCTCTTCGCCCCACGGATACCAGTCGACCGGGTTGTGCGCGTGCTGGAGCAGGTAGGGCGATTTTTCGTTGATCAGTCGGTTGCTGTGTTCGGCTTGCGCAGGCTGAATCTCGGCGATGGGTGTGGGAGTTGGAGTCACCAGGGAGCTTACAACAGGTGTGAACCTGCACTTTCACTTTCTCTTACACTTACACCTCCGGCGTCTGGGCGCGGAAAAGGGGAGTGTAAGTGAAAGTGAATGAGTAAGTGCAGGTCGGGGCGGCCGCTCGCCGCGTCATGGCGGAACTTGTGCTTCCGGCGCGCGCTGCGGAAGCTTCGCCGGTGCAACCCGACGAATGGCAGGCGGTGCGTTTCACCCTCGCGGCCTGCGCGGCGAGCACGCTCGTGATTCTGCCCTTCGGCCTCGCGGTCGCGTGGCTGCTCGCACGGCCGCGCTGGTCTGGGAAGTCGATCGTCGAGACGCTGGTGACGCTGCCCCTCGTGATGCCGCCGGTCGCGACCGGCCTCATCCTGCTCAAGCTGCTCGGCCGGCGCGGTTCGTTAGGCGGCTGGCTTCACCGCGCCTTTGATCTCGACATCGTCTTCACCTGGCGCGCGGTCGTGATCGCAGCCGCGGTGATGTCGTTTCCGCTCCTGGTGCGCTCGGCGCGGGTCGGATTTCAGGAAGTAAATCGCCGCTACGAACAGATGGCGCGCACCCTCGGCGCCGGGGAATGGCGCGTCTTCTGGACGATCTCGCTCCCACTCGCGACGCGCGCGATTTGCGGTGGCGTGCTCCTCGCCTTTGCGCGCGCGGTCGGCGAATTTGGGGCGACGATCTTGCTTGCGGGCAATAGTCCCGGCGAGACGCAAACGCTCTCGCTCCGCATCTACGAAGCGGTGCAACTCGGGCATGACGCGACCGCTTACCGACTGTTGCTCGCATGTGTGGTGATCGCGTTTGTGGCCGTCTTCAGCGCGGAGTGGCTGCTGCGGAAAAGGGAAGCGCGATGAAGTTGTTGTTAGACAAAATTCGGCTGCCGCTCGCGGGTTTCGAGCTCGAAGTCGATCTGGAGCTGACCGCGGAGCGCACGGGAATTTTCGGGCCGTCGGGCGCGGGCAAGACTTCGCTTTTGGAGACGATCGCGGGTCTGCGCGAGGCAACTTGTGAGGCGATTCGGTTTAACGGCAGCGACTTCTCCGCTTTGCCCGTGCGGCAGCGGCGGATTGGTTATGTGCCGCAGGACGATTCGCTCTTCCCGCATCTCGACGTGCGGCGGAATTTGCTCTACGGCCGCCCGGCCGCGGCGCACGACCCGAAGTTTTCGCTCGCGCACGTGATCCAGTTTCTCGCGATCGAACCGCTCCTCGAGCGCGACGTGCGGCAACTTTCCCGCGGGGAACGCCAGCGCGTCACGATCGGTCGCGCGCTGCTCTCGGAGCCGCAGCTTTTGTTGCTCGATGAGCCGCTGACAGGTCTCGATCGGGAATTGCGCGAGACGATTCTCGAGCAGTTGCGCAAGTTGCCTAGCGAATTCAATCTCCCGATGCTTTACGTGACGCACGACCGCGCGGAAGCGATCGCGCTCTGTGATGAAGTGCTGCTGATCGAGCGCGGGAAGATCGTCGGACGCGGGAAACCACGGGAGGTGCTGACATTGTAGGGCGGGCGCTTCGCCTGCCCAGTTTCTGAATCGAGGCAGGCGGAGCGCCCGCCCTACAATGTCAGCGCGATCGTCGGGGCGGTTTCAGGCGACCAAGGATTTCGCTGATGCTCGGACGCGATGATCGCGTCCACCTGCCGCCGGAGCAGACTGAGGAAGTTATCGATCTGGAAGCGATGCCGCACCGGCGCATACGGCAGCAAATTTTTCTCCGCGAGCCGGAAGAGCCGCACCGCGGGATACATCCTCCGGCCATCTTTCGGATGCGTCGGCCGCGCGTCCTGTTTCTGCAAATGCACGAAGCCGCCGGCCGCCTGGATGAGCCCTTTGAAGTAGTTCGCGTCCTCCGTTTCCGTGCGCAGCCAGAGATGCTCTAGGACGTCGTGCGCTTCGTAGTAGCGCTGCTCATTCCAACACCGAAAGAAGCCGGTGTAACACGGATGCTCCGCGATTACCCCGCTCGCGGTCCCCGCCGGCACGCCGCTCAGCTCCTCGACCAGCCGGGAAATTCTTTGGTCTTTGCTCACGGAAAGCTTAGTCTCGTTTCCGCAGAGATGACCGGCAACCGCGCACGCAGAGTTTTCCTATGGGAGGGCTCGCGCACACGCCGGGCCGCGGGCGGCGGATGACGGCAGTGACCCTCGGCCTGCTCATCGGCGCGATCGTTGTTCTGATTTTTTGCTCGGCGCTTTTTTCGGGATTGGAAACGGCGCTCTTCTCGCTCAAGAGCCACCAAATCCAGCGGCTGCACGATCAACATCCGTCGCTGACCGATTTCCTCCGGCTCTTCCGCGACAGCCCGCGCCGCGTGCTCAACGTGCTCCTCCTCGGCGGCGCGCTAATCAATGTCCCGCTCGTGATTCTCTGCCTCGTCCTAATCTGGGAAGGGCCGCTCGCGGGCAAGATGCCGTCGTGGCTGGCCGCGCTCGCGATTTTCGCGGTCATCGTTTTGTTCTGCGATTTAACGCCGAAACTCCTCGCGCTCTCGACGCCGTATCGTCTCTCGACGCTCGGGGTGGTGACCTTGCGCGCGTTAATGCCGCTGCTCGATCGCGTCGGCCGCGCGCTCGAAAACATGAGCGCGGGCATGGTCGATCGCCTGACGCCGGAGCACCTGCGCGTGCGCCGGAAGATGAGCGACGAAGAACTCGAGACGCTTGTGGAGATGGGCGAGGAAGAAGGCACGCTCCACGAAGCCGAGGGCGAGATGATCCAGGAAATCATCAAGCTCGGCGACAAAACGGCGAAGGATTGCATGACGCCGCGGGTCGATACTTTTGCGGTGCCGGACAATTTGCCTAACGACGACGCGATCGCGCTTTTCCAGGAACAGCGACATCGGCGGGTGCCGGTGTATGCGGAGACGCCGGACCACATCGTCGGCGTGGTCGATGTAAAACGTTTCCTGCTTGATCCGTCGCGGCCTTACACCGAGACGCTGGTCACGCCCTCCTATGTGCCGGAAACGATGGCGGCGGCGGAATTGCTCCGGCTTTTCATCTCCCAGCTGCACGGGTTGGCGATCGTGGTCGATGAATTTGGCGGGACGGAAGGGATCATCACGCTCGCGGATATCATCGAGGAAATCATCAGCGACGCGGCGCCGCTCGGCGACGCCGATCTTTACATCGAGCCGCTGGAGGAAGGGCGCTTCCTCGTGAGCGGGAACGCGCGCCTCGACGATCTCACGGAGCATCTCGGTTTCGAGCTCGAAGCGGACGGGATCGATACCGTGGGCGGTTATGTTTTTAATCGGCTCGGCTTTTTGCCAAACGTCGGCGCGAAACTGGAAACGCCACGCGTGATCTTCACCGTGCGCCGGGTGAGCCGGAAACGGATCGAGGAAGTGCTCCTCGAAAAAACCGCCGCGCTCGCCGAGGAAAATCCCGAGGGCGAGGACCTGCTCGCGCCATGATTTCCTGGTTTTTTCTCGCGCTCTGCTGGGTGGTGTCGTTCGTTTTTTCTGGGATCGAGGCCGGACTGCTCTCGCTCGATCAGGTGCGGCTGCGGCATCAAGTGAAGCTGCGCAACCGCTCTGCGATGCTGCTCCATCGCCTCCTGAAAAGACCGGAGCGGCTGCTCGTGACGATCCTGCTCGTGACCAATCTCGCCGACATCGCCGGGCTGCTCGTGCTCACGCGGCGGCTCGTGGCTTCGTTAGGCTGGTGGGGTTATCCGGTCGCGCTGCTGCTCGCCGGGCCGATTTATTTGTTCATGCTCGGGGTGCTGCCGAAGTCGCTCTTCCGGCGATTTCCTTATCGGGCGCTCGCCGCGCTCGCGGGTTTGCTCGAGTTTACCTCGCGAGTTTTTTGGCCGCTTCTGGAACTGGGCGCGCGCCTCGGCGGGCTCTGCCTGCCCCAGAAGGAATCGACCTCGCGCATCTTCGCCGCGCGCGAGGATTTGAAGCAGTTAACGGTCGAGGGCGAGCTCCAGGGATCACTCACTTCCGCGGAGCGCGCGATGATTCACAACGTCGTCGACTTCCGCACGGTGAAGGTCTCCGACGTGATGCGGCCGTTAGGCAAAGTCATCGCGGTCTCGCCGGAAACGACGTTGCCGGAGTTGTTGGAATTGAGCGCGAAGACCGGGGTCGATCGCGTGCCGGTGATCTCGTCGCAGGGGAATGCGATCGGTCTCATCAACGTCTTCGACGTGCTCCTTGATCGCAACCGGCGGCAGTCGTTACGCGATTACACACGCCGCCTCGTGACCGCGGCGGAGAATGAGTCGGCATATCGCATCATCCGTCGGCTCCGCGCCGCGCGGCTCACGCTCGCCGGCGTAGTCGACGCCGAGCAGAAGCTCACGGGAATCGTCACGGTCGAGGGTCTCGTTAGGCGACTGGTGCAGAGCACCTGACGTCCGTTGTAGCCGGGGGCGGTGAACCCGGCGACCTGCAATTTGCGCGCCGAGCCGGGGTCGCCGCCCCCGGCTACAACGATGTGCGCGTCCCTTCAGTAAGCCGCCGAGAGATACTGAAACGCGATCACTTTCCCGCGCTGGAACGACACCGTCTTCACCGGCTGCGTGATCGTTTCCTGGAACGGATAATAAAACGGATCGTAGAACGGATCGTAAATCGCGCCGTAATAGCGCCGCCCGCCATGCCGTCCGTAATAACCAACCGGCCCGTAGAACCCGCCATAAAATCCGCCGCCGTAACCGTACCCGGGAACCGTCCGCGCGATCAGATAGACCCACGTCTCCGTCGGGTTACCGTGCACTTCGCCAACCGCTTTCTGCTGCGGCCGGCCCCACGCGAAATAAACCGCATCCTGCGACATGCCGCCGCGGATTTTCCCCTGCTGCACGAGCCCTTGATCGGCAGACGACAGGTGCTCGAACCCGGCGCGGTTTTCCTCGATCCGTGAGCTCACCGTCGAGCAACCGGAGATGACCAACGCGCTCGCGGCCAGAACCGCCGCGAACACCGATGAGAGAGAAAATCGACGTTTCATGGAGAAAGATCGGTCACCCAAAAAGATCGTCAACCGGCCCGCAGCGGGCGGCGGTCATCTTGCTTCGTTAAACCGGCCGCGGTAGCCTCGCCGCATGGAGGATCGCTTCGGCCATCGCATCTCGTATCTGCGCGTGTCGCTGACCGATCGTTGCAACGAACGCTGCACCTACTGCATGCCGCAGGAGCTGCAGGAATGGCTCCCGCGCCACGACATTCTCACCTTCGAGGAGACGCTTCGGCTCATCCGCGTCGCGACCGATCTCGGCGTGACCAAGCTCCGCCTGACCGGTGGCGAACCGCTCACGCGCCGTGGGATTGTCGACCTTTTTCGCCAACTGCCGCGCCTCGAGAAGCTGAAGGACATCGGTCTTTCCACAAATGGCACCCTGCTCACGCGCGAAGTCGCGCCCGGTCGAACGATGGCGCAGGCGGTGCGCGAGTGCGGCTTCCGTTCGGTTAACATCTCGCTCGATACGCTCGACCGCGCGGAATACGCGAAAGTCACCGGACGCGATTTGCTACCCGAGGCGCTGGCCGGGATTGACGCGGTACGGGCGGCCGGAATTCCACAGGTGAAATTGAACTGCGTCCTCATGCGCGGCCGTGACCCGGAGAATCTGACGAGCCTCGTCGACTTCGCCGGCGAGCGGGATCTTCTCCTGCGCTTTATCGAGCTCATGCCGGTGAGCACGACCGATGTTCTCGCGGAGGAGAATTTCCTTCCCGTCGCGACGGCGAAACGCACGCTCGAGGCGCGCTACGGCCCGCTCATTCCACAGCCGGAATTCAAGACCAACGGCCCGGCCACATATTACCAAATCCCCGGGCGCGACCAGCGGGTCGGCTTCATCGGCGCGATGACGAATCTGCATTTCTGTGACAGCTGCAACAAACTCCGGCTCACCTGCGATGGGAAGCTGCGGCCCTGCCTCGGGAGCTACCTCGAGTTCGACATCATGAAGCCGCTCCGGGCCGGCGCGAGCGACGAGGAGTTGCGGCAGTTTTTCCTCGACGTCGTCGAGCGCAAACCGGAGCAGCACGACTTCCGCACCACCTATAAACCCGAGCGCAAAATGGTCGCGATCGGCGGATGAGCGCGAATCATGGAGGGACGGGCGCCGTCCCGTCCGAGTTTGGTCGGCCGGGGTGGACGCTGATCTCTCGGGGACGACGCGGCGGTCGTCCCTCCAGCGACCATCCATGAGCGAACTCACCCATATCTCGAGCGACGGGAGCGCGAAGATGGTCGACGTCTCGGCGAAACCGGTGAGCCATCGCGAAGCCGTGGCCGCGGGGCGGATCGATCTGCAGCCGGCGACGCTCGAGCTGATCGTCGGCGACCGGATCGCGAAAGGCAACGTCTTTGCAACTGCGCGGCTCGCCGGGATTCAGGCTGCGAAACAAACCGCTCAGCTCATTCCGCTCTGTCACACGCTCGGCCTGAGCCACGTGGAAGTGGGTCTCGCGAGCGACGGCCGCGGTGTCGCCGCGACCTGCACCGCGCGCACGACCGCGCAGACCGGCGTGGAGATGGAAGCGCTTACCGGAGTTTCCGTCGCGCTGCTCACGATCTACGACATGTGCAAGGCGGTCGATAAACAGATGCGCATCGGCGAGGTGCATCTTGTCTCCAAGACGAAGAGGAGACAGGATTTACAGGATTAAACAGGATTGGGAAAAGACGTTTTCGAAGCGCTTCCTCTTCTTCAATCCTGTAAAATCCTGTTAATCCTGTCTAAAGAAATGCAAATCACTGTCGGCATCATCACGGTTTCGGACGGTCGATAAGACCATGCGCATCGGCGACGTGCATCTTGTCTCCAAGACGAAGAGGAGACAGGATTTACAGGATTAAACAGGATTGGGAAAAGACGTTTTCGAAGCGCTTCCCCTCTTCTTCAATCCTGTAAAATCCTGTTAATCCTGTCTAAAGAAATGCAAATCACTGTCGGCATCATCACCATCTCCGATCGCGCCAGCGAAGGCGCCTACGAGGATCTCGGCGGCCCGGCCTTGAAAGAAGCGGCGCTCGCGAAAGGTTGGAACGTCCTCAGCGAAGCGATCGTGCCGGATGAAATCGAGCGCATCCAGGAGACGATCCGCGCCTTCTCCGCGCAGGGCTGCGGACTCATTCTCACCACCGGCGGCACCGGCATCGCCGCGCGTGACGTCACCCCTGAAGCGATCCGCGGCCTGCTGCGCGTGGAGCTGCCCGGCTTCGGCGAAGTGATGCGCGCAGAGTCGATGAAGATCACGCCGAACGCGATTCTCTCGCGCAACCTGGCGGCGGTCGTCGATCAATCTCTCGTCATCGCGCTCCCGGGAAAACCGAGCGGCGCAGTCGAGTGTCTTGGCTTCGTCGCGGGCGCGATCCCCCACGGCGTCGCTCTCGCGCAACGGGTGCCGACCTCTTGTTAGCGTTTTTTGAATCCAAAAGACCCGCAGCGCGCATCCCACTAAGGAACCTATGATGAAAGCAAAACTCCTTTTTCCCGTGCTCGCTCTCCTTGTTCTCGGCACGAGCGGCTGCGACTTGAAACGCCTGCGCGGCAACGGCAGCGTCCGCAGCGAGACGCGCCCGGTCACCGATTTTTCGAAGCTCGACGCCGGCGGTTTCTACGAAATCGAATGGCATCCGGGTGCGCCCTCGCTCAGCATCCGGACCGACGACAACCTGCTCGCGCACATCACCACAAAGGTGGTCGGTGAGCAGTTAAAAATCGACCTCGACGATCCGATCGCGCCGACCGACGGGATCAAAATCGTGATTACCAGCCCGACATTGAGCACGGTGGAATTGAGCGGCGCGCTAGAGCTCACCGCGCAGCAACTCAGCGGCGAGAAGTTTGTCCTGCAAACCAGCGGCGCCGCGAAGGTGACGCTGAGTGGGCGGGTCAATCGGCTCCTCGCCGACCTCACCGGCGCGAGCAAACTCGAGGCGGCCGGGTTGAGCGCGAACGACGTGGAGCTTTCCGTGACCGGCGCCGGCAAGGCGGACGTGACCGCAACGAATTCGCTCCGCGCGGCGATCACAGGTGCGGGGAAAGTGATCTACGGCGGCCAGCCAAAGACCGTGGATAAAAACGTCACCGGCGCGGGGAAAATCGAGCCGCGCGACTCCGCGCAGTAGCGGGCGGCGCTTCCGCTGGCGACGCTGCCTGTAGACGCCTCTCTCTGAGAGGCGCGGGTGTTGATGCCGCTGTCACGTTTACCCCCGCGCTTCGCAGAGCGAAGCGTCTACAACGCGGACGTTGCTCAACGCTCCGAGTTGCCCACTGCATTTCACAGAGCGAAATGCATCTGAGCGATGCCTTCCGAACCCGCGTTCCACCTCTTCGGTCCGGCGCATCTTGTCGTCCTCTTTCTGACTATCGCCATCCCGCTCGGGCTTGGCTGGGCCGTTCGCCGAACGAACTCGCGCCGGATTGATCGCGCGGTCGCGATCTGTCTCGCCCTCCTGCTCGTCACGAACTACGTCGGCTACGCCGGCTACCTGCTGCAGCGGCACCAGCTCGTCTGGCAACAGGCGCTGCCGTTCCAGCTCTGCGATTGGGCGATGGTGACGGTGATCGTGGCCCTCCTCACGCGCCGGCAGGGTTGGAGCGAAGTCTCTTATTTTTGGGGAATTGGCGGAACGTTGCAGGCCATCCTCACGCCCAATCTGCCGGTGGGCTTCCCCAGCATCCGTTTCCTGAGCTTCTTCGTCGGCCACTGCGGGATCGTCGCGGGCGTGATCTACCTGCTCGTCGCGCGACGCTTTCGGCCTTCGTTAGGCTCCATCTGGCGCACGCTCGCGTGGTCGGAACTGTATCTCGCCGCGACCCTGCTGGTCGATCGCCTAACGAACGTGAATTACGGCTTCCTTCTCCACAAACCCGAAGCGGCTTCGATTCTCGACTACTTCTCGACGACGCACTGGCTTTACCTCGTGGAGTTAAACGCTCTTGCCCTGGCGTTTTTTGCGCTGCTTTACGTTCCGTTTCTGGCGGCGGACCTTTGGCGCCGCAGTGCGGGCGCGGGGTCCACGCGGAGGCTTGCCGGAGACTGACGCGCGCGGTTTCCGCCGCCGCCTCGGCACCACGATCGCAACCACCGGCACGCTCGGCGGATCGACCGCAATCGCGCGGCGGATTTCGACCACGATCGGCGGCGCGGGCGGAGTACGGAATTTCTCAAACAACGCCAGCGCATCGCGCGCCACATCGCCGGCGCTGCGTTTCGTGCGGCGATTAAGTGCATGGTGCTCCCGGGAAAAACAAGATGCACAATCCCCGGTGGAACCTCGCGCGGACCGATGCCGCCAACCCGCGGATCGGGATCAATCCCAAGCGCGCGCGCGACCATCATCGAGCCTTCGCCGAGTTTCCGCGCGGGGCCGAGATCGCCGTAGATGACCGGAACGATCCGGCCGTTTTTGAACAGAGCGACGCCGAGATCGCCGAGCTGCGCGCCCATCTGGTTGACGGTGCGACCGGGGATTTTACCGCCATCGCCGCCGCGGTTCAGGGGCAGGACGATAAACGGATAATTTCGCGAATCGAGGGAGAGGCCGTTCGCGTCGTGCAAGCTGGTCATGTCCCGGCCGGTCGGATCGCCGCCCGCTTCCGGCGCGAGGCCATCGGCGTCGATCGCGAATTTTGCCTCGTAGAAAAGCGCCGGCACCGGCGCGTTCGCGAAGGCGTAGCCGCTGTCGCGCGCACAGCCGCTGTAGTCGTTCCAATCGGGAATCGACGCCGCGCCGTCCCACGGCACCCCGGCTTCGACGTTGAAATGCGCGACCGCGTAGGAGGGCAGTTGGTAGTTGCCGCGGAAGCGAAAGATCTCCGCGCCCTTCGGTTGCGTGCCGGTGCCCACGCCGCGGTCGAGCACGAGCGGCTTGCCGTCCACCGCGACCGGCGGATTTTTGCCGATCGTCGGCCAATCGTGCAGCCCGAGCTGAGTCGCGGTGTTCGTGCCGAGAATTCCATCCGCGCTTTCCGCGCCGAGCTTCGCGATCTGAAAGTTGATGATCGCCATTTGCGTCTGCGGCCCGCAATCGGCATCGGGGACAAACGTGATCAGCCCGAGATCGTGCAGCACCGTCTGCACCACCCGCACGAGCTCGCCATGCGAGCCGAAACGGATCGTCACCGCGCGCGCGAGATCGAGATCCTGCGCCATCGCTTCCGCTTCGCTGCCGTGGACGAGCAGGTAGCGAAAACGCTTTTGCGACATCCCATAAGCAGCCTGGCGAAACGCGGCCCACGGACCCGATTCGCGGCGGGTGTGATCATTCGTCGAGGGAAAACCGACCACGACCTGACACCCCGCGCTCGAGTAACCGCTGTTCACGCCGGCGGAAAAAGCGCAGTGCAAATTATCGAACTGCACGCCGTACTCGATCGTGTCGTGGAAATCGAAATCCAGGTCGTCGGCGTTCCGCAGCACGACGCGCTCCTCCTCCTGGCGAAATGCCTGGTGACCGCTGCCTTTGTTCGCGTGGTGCGGCCCTTTCACAAAACTGTAGAAGCCGGTGAGGAGCTGATTCACCCCGGCGCCGCCGCGCGTCTTCGCGGTCGCGACGAGGTCGCGGTTTGGGCAGGTGCTCCCGGGAAAGACCGCGACCATTTTCCGCGCCGGCATCCACTGGCCGAGGGTGCAGCGCGGGTTCACGTAATTCACTTCGGCGGTCTTGAGCGCGCGGGATTTGGCGAAGGAAACGTCTTCCGGATCGAGCGGAAGACAGCCGCGGAAACCGAAGAAGACGAGCTCGTCTTCGGGCACGGCGAAAAAGTTGCGCCGCGCGATCGCGAGCAGGAGTTCGTGGGTAATTTCGAAGGACATAAGAGTAGGCTTTTGCGCAAGTTATTCTTCGGCGTCAGGCGGCGGAGGCTCCGCGGGCTCCGTCGCTTCAAAATGGACGCCGGGCGTCACCGGCAGCGGGACCTTTTTCGGGTCCTTCGGTTTTTCTTCCGGCGCCTTGCCGGCGTTCCGGATGTTAATGAAACGGTTGAGGAGATCGAACCAGAAAGGCGCGCCGAGGGTCGCGGCTAGAGCGGTGAGGATCCAGCCGAGCAAATGCCGCCCGAGCGCGTCGAGGATTCCCCGCACAAAACCAAGGCGTCGGAAAGGCGACGTGAGATCGAGATCGTCAGCCGGCCCCGACCAGCCGATCGGAAGCCGGAGCTCGTCGAGTTGCGCGATCGTGCCCGCAAGGTCGTGCGTGCTGCTCGCAACGGTCACGTCTTCGTCCGTCCGCGTCGCGGGCGGCGGAAGTTTCGCCGCGGCTTCCGCGTTCGCGACCAGCGCCGCGCGCAGCGCTGCATCGTGCGAGAGCCGGTTCGCGAGCACGATGGTATCGACGTTCAGCAGGATCGCGAGCAACAAGCCGAGGCAGAAAAGCGCGTATTGCACGTGGCGTTTGTAGACGCCGCTCGTGCGGTCCATCGCGTCGTTGAACCAGACCTCGATCGCCGTCTGGAACTGCGCGGAATCATCCGCCGCTTCATCGAGCAGGAGGCTGAGCGGGACGCGCACTCTGTCGGGCAGGAGATTGATGCGCGCCTGGAGATGTTTGCCCTTCGCGATGCGGCCGGTGCTGCCGCTGACGAGGTCCAGAAGAGCGAGCGCGAACGTGCGCGACGGAATGTAGGAGGGGCAATTCGCGCGGGAGAGTCCGCCGATCAACGGATGCTCGTAAATCAGTTTCGCGAGATTTTGGCCGTTTGCCTCGGGCAGGAAGGTGGTGGAGCGCCTGCCAGAGGATGCGTCCGCGATACCTGATGGCGGCCGCGAGGAGCTCGCTGATCGCACTCACCATGAGGCTGACGAGCAGGTAGACGAAGACGATACCGATCGCTACGTCGAGGATTCCGGAGTTGAACATGGTAAGCGGGGACGGCCCCGTTTTAGGAAATAGGCGCAGCTGGCGCAATCAGAAAAGCGCTTGTCGCCACGAGCGGGGGGCGGCTTAAATCAGGCGATGCGACGCGCGCTCTGCTTTCTCCTCGGCAGCGTCCTCACGGCCAGCGCAGCGGAGCCGAAGCCGAAGCCGGTTGACCAACTTATTCCCTGGCTGCTCGAGGAAAACTCGGCGCTGCGGGGGATTCCCTTCCGCGAAGTGATTCTCGATACGACCGGCAAAAAGGTGCTCGCGCTTGATCGCGACAACGCCACCGATCAGCGTGTCGTTAGGCGAATTTCCCACGCGCTCGATGAAGTCGTCCGGCAGCTGAACGCGCCCGGCAGCGTGATCCAGGGCATCCCGCGGATCAATGAAGTGAGCAGCCACTTCGAGAAGAAGATGCGCGAAGTGCTCGATGCAGCGCCGGGATTAAGTTGCGACTTTCCGCGGACGGCGGACGGCAAAGTGCAGCGCTCTGGTTACCCTGATCTGCGCGTCGTCGATGAGGAATCGAAACGCGTGTTTTACCTCGATCCGAAGCTCT
>JBBSUP010000046.1:0-26516 GCA_038234295.1 Chthoniobacterales bacterium | reverse complement strand
TTCGAACCGAAAGATCCGGAGATGTTTTGCATGCGCCAGAAGCGCGTGGCGCGTGATCGCGTGGAGCGGGCGCAGGAGCTGCTCGGGCGCGATCTCACGAATCCGCCCTCGCTGGAAATGCTCGGGCAGGAGGTTGGGTGCAGTCCGTTTTACCTCAGCCGGATTTTTTCGCGCGAAGTGGGCCTAACGATCCCGCAATTCCTGCGCAACGCGCGGATGGAGCGCGCCGCGGAACTGCTCCGCAGCGGCCGCTATAACGTGACCGAGGCGGCAACCGAAGTCGGTTACTCGAGTCTCAGCCATTTCAGCAAAGCCTTCTGCGAAACGATCGGTTGCTGCCCGGTGCTCTATCCGGCGGCGAAGCATATCGTGCTCGATCGTTAGCCAGCAAAGCGTGTCATTCCGAGCGAAGCGTAGCGCAGTCGAGGAATCCCGTGGAGCTTCGTTGAAGCATCGGCGCGTCCCCAGTCGTAGCTTGCAGCGAGAGCTTCATGGCGGCCCGACGGGATCCCTCGGCTCCGCTGCGCTCCGCTCGGGATGACCGCATTCTTCGATGAACAGTAAGTCCGGTCTTTTTCTTCTCCCCACCGCCACCCTCTGGCAGCGCGAGATTGTGCGCTTCTATCGGCAGCGGAATCGGATTGTCGGCGCGCTGCTTTCGCCGCTGGTTTTTTGGTTCGTCATCGGCTCGGGGATCGGGTCGTCCTTTCGCGTCGGCGCGACGCCGAAGGGGGTCAGCTATCTCGAATATTTTTATCCCGGGACGCTGATCCTGATCATGCTTTTCACGGCGATTTTCTCCACGATCTCGATCATCGAGGATCGGCGCGAAGGGTTTCTCCAGTCGGTCCTGGTCGCGCCGATTTCGCCCGGCGCGATCGTCTGCGGGAAGATTCTCGGGGGCACGACGCTCGCCCTTTTGCAGGGTCTGATCTTTTTGCTGCTCGCGCCGCTGGTCGGGATTCACATTTCGCCGGAACGGGTTTTGATCTGTCTCGGCACGCTTTTCGTCGTCGGTTTTGGACTGACCGGTCTCGGTTTTCTCGTGGCTTGGCCGATGGAATCGACCCAGGGCTTTCACGCGATCATGAACGTTTTTCTGATTCCGCTCTGGCTCATGTCCGGCGCGCTTTTTCCCGCGACCAACCCGCACACCTGGATCTACTGGGCGATTCATCTGAACCCCGTCACTTACGGAGTCGCGGCCGTCCGACGGGCGCTCTACGCCGGTGATCCCGGCGTGCTTCACCTGCCGGGCTTCGCGCTTTCGCTTGGCCTCACGGCGCTCTTCGGCCTCGTCATGTATGCGGTCGCCTACTTCCTTGTTCAGCGAAAACACGCATGAAAAACATCACGCGCGCGCTCCTCTCCGTTTCCGATAAAACCGGCGTCGCCGATTTCGCGCGCGCGCTGGTCGCGGAAGGCATCGACCTCATTTCCACCGGCGGCACTGCGACCCTCCTGCGCCAAGCCGGGGTCGCGACCCGCGATGTTTCCGAGTTCACCGGCTTCCCCGAAGTGCTCGATGGCCGGGTCAAAACCTTGCACCCGAAAGTGCACGGCGGCCTGCTCTACCTGCGCGGCGACCAGGAGCACGAAGCGACCGCGAAGGAGCACGGGATCGAGCCGATCGACCTCGTGATCGTGAATCTTTATCCGTTTGAAGCGACGATCGCGAAACCGGGTGTGACCCTCGCGGAAGCGGTCGAGCAGATCGACATCGGCGGTCCCTCGATGTTGCGGAGCGCGGCGAAGAATTATCAATCGGTCACGGTCGTGGTCGATCCCGCCGACTACCCGGCGGTTCTCGCGGAGATTCGCGATCGCAAAGGGGAAACGACGCTAAAATTACGCGAGCGCCTCGCGATCAAGGCTTTCATCAAGACCTCCGATTACGACCGTGCGATCGCTACTTTCTTAAACGAGAAGCAGGAGACCGAAACGTCGTTTTCGATTTCGCTCCCGCTCGTGAGCCGATTGCGCTACGGGGAAAATCCGCACCAGACGGCGTCGCTTTACGGCAAGTTCAACGAGCAATTCGAGAAGCTGCACGGCAAGGACCTCTCGTTTAACAATATTATCGACATCACCGCCGCAGCCGATCTGATCGAAGAGTTCGCCGAGCCGACGGTCGCCATCCTCAAGCACACCAATCCCTGCGGAGTGGCGAGCGACCCCGACCTGCGGGAGGCCTGGCTCAAAGCCTTCGCGACCGACAAGCAGGCGCCCTTTGGCGGCATCATCATCTGCAATCGGCCGCTCGATCTGCCGATCGCGAAAGCGATCAGCGAGATCTTCAGCGAGGTGATCATCGCACCGGAATTCACCAGCGATGCCCGTGCGTTGCTCCAGAAGAAAAAGAACCTGCGTCTGATGCGTGCGCTCGCGCTGGCCGAGCCTAACGAGAAGCCGGAGATCGATCTTCGCTCGGTTCGCGGCGGTTTGCTCGTGCAACAAAAAGACGCCGCCGAGATCGGCGAGATCGAGACTAAAGTCGTGACCACGCGCCCGCCCACGCGGCAGGAGACCGCGGCCATGCTCTTCGGCTGGCGGGTGGTGAAGCATGTGAAATCCAACGCGATTGTCTACGCCGGCGCGGATCGGACGCTCGGCATCGGCGCCGGGCAAATGTCCCGCGTCGACGCTTCCAGGATAGCCGTCTGGAAAGCGGCAGAGTCCGGGCTCTCGCTCAAGGGCAGCGCGGTCGCGAGCGATGCTTTCTTTCCCTTTCCCGACGGGCTCACTGCTGCCGCCGAAGCGGGCGCGACCGCGGCGATTCAGCCGGGTGGCTCGGTCCGCGACGCTGAAGTCATCGCCGCCGCCGACGAGCGCGACGTCGCGATGGTCTTCACCGGCGTGCGCCATTTCCGGCACTAGTGCGCCGTAGATATTGGCGCCGCGCAGGCAAACTCCCAGCCCCTCCCAGTCTTCCCGGCGGCAATTCGGTCGGGAGGATCGGTGCGCGATGGGGAAGTGATCGCGGCGGCGGATGAACACGATCTAGCGCTGGTCTTTACCGGGGTGCGGCACTTCCGGCCCTGACCGGCATTTTTCACCGCGAAGAGCGGAGAGGTCGCAGAGGGGGACCGGGTAAGTTCCCGGCGTCGGGGCGTTCGTTAGGCGCGTCGGTTTTGTCAGGCGTGGGCGATGATCCGTCCCGTGAATAAAAGCGTCGATGAATCAATAGACCGTGCCGACGGCGGGAAATTGTAGGGCGGGCGCTTCGTCTCCCCCTGGTTTGGAATCGAGGCAGCCGCAGCGGCCGCCCTACAATTTCCGGTGGTCGTGAACTTTTTAGACGCCCGCCTAATCCTGAAGACGGTAAATCTCGACGAGCGCCAAGCCGCCGGTGCCGTCTTTCCCACTTACGATGGCGGTGTAGCTGCCGGGCGCGAGCGTAGCGAGGAGCGCGGATTCCCGATCTTTCGTCGGCGGAATGCCGGTCGCGGCGATGGCGTTTTCCTGAGCGCTGCGCCAGTCATCGTTCGAGACGATCACGTCGCCGTTGCCGTTGTGCAGTTCCAACGTGGGATCGCTCAACGTTCCGCTCAGTGGCAGCGAAGGACCCAGCGCGCGCACGAGGACGCTGGTGGAATTATCCCCGACAACGATGAAGCCGCCGATAAGAACTTCCGTGTCCGTTCCGACCAGTCCGCGCGTGGAGATATTCGCGAGCGCGGACTGCGCGGCCGTGTTCAGATCGTAGATTTCGACCAGGCCAACTCCGCCGGCGCCCGTCCCGGAAGCTTGGACGATCGCGGTGTAGGTGCCGGGATCGAGCGTTGCGATCAAAGCGGACTCGAGCAGTTTCGTCGGCGCGATGCCGGTAGCCTCGATCTCGGCTTTTTGATCGCTCTGCCAATCGTCGTTCGAGGCGATCACGGCGTTTCCGGAGTGCAATTCCAAGCTCGGATTCGGGAGCACGCCAAGCCCGCTCGGCAGCGATGGCCCGAGCGCGCGGAGCAGGACGGTTTTCGGCGCTGTGCCCGAGATAATGAAACCGCCAATGAGAACGTTCTCGCCCGCGCCTACACGGACCCGCGTGGAGATATTTGCCAGAGTCGTTGCGCTGTTGAGCGGAATGAGATCGTAGCCGAGAACATCGAGACTAAGACCTTCGATCGAGCTGCGACTGACATTCGGCGTCGTCCCTTTACAGGCAAAAGCGTTCTGCACCCGCGGCGTCAGTTGGGGACAGGCCGAGCTCTCCCAGTCGCCGAAGTCGCCCCCGATTTCCTGATTCAGGCCCACCTTGCGCGTGACCCCGCCGTCGATGGAGAAATAGCGGATGCCGGAGCTAATCGTGTTCCGCTCAGCCGGAGCGGCCCAGCTAAACAAATCCAGCGGGCGGAGATCCGAGCTGAGCGGGGCGCCAGGATAAAGGTGCGAGCCAAGACCGAGCACTTCGTCCATCTCATGTTCGCAGGCCGCGAGCCCGTCGTAGCTCGTGCGCGGCGTCGGACGGGTGAAACTCAAGGGCGGGACGGTGTTAAAAGTCACAATGCCGTCGTAGGCAGGATTGCCGCTGCCTTCCGGAAACGGCAACGGCGGAGTGTTCAGGCCAAGGGCGCGGCCGTTCGCGCTCGCGACGGTGACGTTAGGCGTGAGCGCGTTCGCCGGGAGGCTGCCATTTGCGGTCGTGTCGCTCGCGCTCGAGCCATCGGCTTTCAGCGCGGTGATGAATTGCGACCAACGGATCGGATAAACCACCGAATAGTTGGAGGCCAAGACCCCCGGCGGAAAAGTGTTTCCACTCGGGTCGAGCGTCGTATAGCGGAAGAGAATCTTCACCGTGATCGGATCCTGAAAGAGCGACTGATAGACCCCGATCGCGTTCGTAATCGTGGCTTTGACCGAGGCCGGGTCTGGCCTGCTCTCGATCGTCGGGTCAAAGGTGGGAACAATAACGAAGCCGGCGGCGCTGTTCGTGGTCGCGCTGAGCGTCTCGGAGTAACTGCTAACCCCAGCCGGACCGACGTTACGCACGCGGTAATAATAAGTCGTGTCGGGTTGCAACTCATCGACCACCTGAAAGTTCACCCGCCCCGCTTCCATCTCGTGGTAACGGCCGGTGAAGCGGGAAAAGTTCGGATCGGTCGACACATCGAGCCGATAAGTCGTGACGCCGGCGACTTTCCGCCAGTGCGCCAGAAAGGTGCTGCGGGTCGGCGCCATCGCCACCGCCGGTTCATCCGTCTCGGTCGTCGTAAGTGCCTCAATCGTGAGGCGAGCTTGCGCCTCGGCCAACTCCGCCGCGCTCGGGATTTCCCTCATCCGCGTCACATGCTTCCGGAAAAATGGCCGGCCGGTAACGGTGCGAGAGAAGGTCGGGGCCGCGCTCGGTCCTAAGTCTGCGGGGGATGCGATCGGCGCAGAAGCGAGCAGCAAAAAGCCACAGTAACCAAGGAACTTTTGGCTGGGGGCGAGGGCCGTGTTTTTCATGGAGGGTGTATGAAACCAACAACGATTTTCCGCGTAATGCGGTAATCCAAGTGGCGGCATTGCGCAAATTCTATTGTGCTCTCCAGACCTCCGTTACGTGCGCGCCGAGCGACCGCGCCGGGCGAACATCGCCGCCTGCACGAGCACTCCGATGAGCGCGAGCACGAGGAAAATAATCGCTGCGCCCTTCGGCGGCACCTGCAGGCTGCTCGTGATCAAATCCGCGCCCGCGATCGCGGAAAACAGGATCAGCGCCCAATCAAAAAGCGTCAGGAGCAGGATCGCGCCGATGATTCCGCCGATCACAAAAGTGATCGTCGTCGAAGGCGCGCGCGTGGCTACGAAGGCCGCAAACAGCGCCGTCGCGATATGACCGCCGACGAGAAAACCGGTCACGGCGATCGCAATTTTCTGGACGATAAAGGCGAGGATCGCGCCAAGAATTCCGAGCCCGATCGAGACCGCGAGGGTGAGCCATTCCGGCGGGTGATTCAGGAGTTGCGGGGTGAAGTGGAAGCCGATCCAGAACCCGACCGCGGCCACGAAGAGCCAGAAGAGCCGGCGCCCAAACAGGAGAGCGGCCGCGCCCACGAGCAGGCTGACGATCGGCAGCGAATTATGCAGGTGGGAAAACATGCCGAGACGATCCGAGAGTTGGCCGCTAAGGCTTGGCCGACATCATGGCGTCGCGTTTCGCCTTGAACTCGGAGCCCGGGAGCCAGGTCGGGTAGTGCTCGCCCTGTGCCACTTGATAGCCAATGGAGAAGAGTAACTGGTCGTCCTCCACGGCGCCGGATAAGTCCCAGTCGGGATTCACTTCGTCCGAGACCTGGTGGTAATGATGCTGCGTGTAGTCGTCGCTCTTTTGCTGGCCGTAGCCCGCCGGCTTACCAATGAAATCCTTCGGTTTACTGCCGGTGTAGAGCGAAGGCACACCGAGCTTTGATAGCTCGAAATGATCCGCCCGGAAGAACCCGCCCTTTTCGGGTTCGCTATTCGGTTTCGCGACGCGGCCGTGGCGCTGTGCGGCCTCGGTCAGCATCTCATCGAGCGTGGAATTCCCCACGCTGATGTCTTCGATGTCACGAGTCTTTCCCCAGGCGTTGATTCCATCGATGTTGATGTCGGCCAGGGTGTGATCAAGCGGAACGAGCGGGTTCTCGGCGTAATACTTCGCGCCTAACAGCCCCGCTTCCTCCGCGGTTGTGGCCATGAAAAGGATGCTGCGGGGTGGCGGTTGCGGGAGCTTGGTAAAGGCTTGCGCAATCTCGAGGATGCTGGCGACACCGGAGGCGTTATCGAGCGCACCGTTGTAGATCTGGTCGCCCTTGAGGTTGCGATCACGGCCGAGATGATCCCAGTGGGCGCTGTAGATCACGAACTCATCCTTTTTCTGCGGGTCGCTCCCGGCCAACTGCGCGACCACGTTATGCGATTTGAACTCGTGGATCTTGTTCTTGATCGTAAAGCTTGCTTTTGCCCCTAACGAGACCGGGTGAAAGTCCTTGCTCAGCGCCGCCTGCTTGAGCTCATCGAAATTCTTCCCCGCGGCCCCCAAGAGCTTCTTCGCCGTCTCCAGAGTCATCCAGGAGCGGACCGCGACCGTGCTCATGTTCTTATCTGGCGCGTCGATCACGAAATTCTCCTTGGCGTTGCTGTTCTCGACCACGCTCCAGGGATAGGCCGCGGGAATCGTCTCGTGGACGATGACCGCCGCGGCTGCGCCCATCTGCGCGGCGATTTCATACTTATAGCTCCAGCGGCCGTAATAAGTCATCGCCTTACCCTTAAACATCTTCGGGTCGGGCAGCGGCGGATCGTTGATCAGGAAGACGAGAGTCTTCCCCTTTACGTCGATACCTTTAAAATCGTCCCAGCCGTATTCCCGGGCCACGATGCCGTAGCCGACGAAGACCATGTCCGAATCTTTCACCGTCACCTCCGGGGTGATGCGGGCGCTAAAAGCGACGAAGTCAGTCGGCGATTTCAGCTCCATCTTCTGCTCGCCAACCGTGAACGTCCCGGTGGGTATTCCGAGAATGCCAGCCATCGGCACCTCTTGTGTGTAACTGCCATTCGAGTTGCCCGGTTTCAGGCCGAGCTTTTGGAATTGCTCGGTGATGTATTGCACCGAGAGAGTCTCGCCCTCGGAACCGGGCGCGCGCCCTTCGAACTTATCCGAGCCGAGCACCTTGATGTGTTCGAGCAAGCCGGCGGCGTCGATGGCATTGCTTGCCGCCTGCGGTGGTTCGATCGGAGCGGCGAGCAGCAGAAGTGAAGGAGCGATTGTGCCTAACGAGGCGAGCAGGAATTTTTTCATACGCGACCGCAACTTAGCGCAGAACCCACCACCCTGTCATCCCGCGGCCGGCGGAGCGCGGCGAGGGATCTCACAAGCGTCCTCTCGACGAAGCTATGACAACTGACGCGGAACGAACGCGTGACGGATCCCTCACCGCGCTCCGCCGGCTCGGGATGACAGAGCCAGAATTGCCAAGACGCCCTCTCAACATAGTCATTCCGAGCGGAGCGCAGCGCAGCCGAGGAATCCCGTGGAGTGAGCTTCAAGCTTTCGCCACGGGATCCCTCGGCTCCGCCCCGCCCCCGCGGGGCTCCGCTCGGGATGACGCGACGTCTTCGCCGCGAGCCAAGAAGAAGATCGAGCTACGGCTTGGGCGGGGGCGCCGCGCCAGAGCCGCTTTCGCTAGAGGGGCCGGCCTTGGCTTTCGCGGGCGACTTGATCCCGAGCGTCTTCAGGTAGGGCTCGATCGAGCGGTCGCGGCCGAGGAAGTTATGAATCGAGGTATCGACGTCGCGCGAACCGCCGGGGGCGTAGATCTCGCGGCGCAGTTTCATCCCCGCGGTCTTATCGAGGAAGCCATTCGGTGCCTTCTCAAACACGGTCGCCATGTCCGCGGCGATCGAATCGGCCCAAGCGTAGCCATAGTAGCCGCCGTCATAGCCGACCAGATGTCCAAAGAACGCGACGAAAGCCGTTTCCGGGTCGATCGGGAGAAAATCTTTCGGCATAAGGGGGTTCGAGACCGCGACACAGTCATAAGGCTGACCCTCGGGATGCACATCGTGCAAAGTAAGATCGATGTCGGCGAACATGAACTGACGCCGATAATAGACCGCCACGGTCGCGAGTTTCGCTTCCTTCATTTTCGCGATTGTCTCCGCGGGAATTTTCTTCGAGGGATCGCGGTAATCGGCCGCGAACGTGTCGAGCACTTTCTTCTCCCAAACCCAATTTTGCAGCATCTGCGACGGCGCTTCGACGAAGTCGGCCGGAACGCTGGTGCCAGAGAAGCGGGTGGTCTCAGCGGTCGTCACGATCGCGTGGAGCGCATGTCCGAACTCATGGAAGAGCGTCTCGACATCGCTGTGACTCAGGAGCGACGGCTTGTCTTTCCCGGGCGGCGGGAAGTTACAGAGCAGAGCGACGGTGGGGCGCTGATAGATTCCGCTGCGCAATAACTTCCCCGGCACGATCTGGAACTCGGCGAAGTGATTAAACTTCCCGTCGCGCGGAAACATGTCGAGATAGAAGAGACCGAGCGGCTGGCCGCTCGCTGCGTCCGTGACCACATAGAGTTGTAAGTCATCGACCCACTTCTGAGGCGCTTCGATGCGGGTGAACTTGAGGCCGAAGATGCTCTGATAGATGTTGAACATTCCTTCGAGCGTCTGCTGAAAAGGGAAGAAGACGCGGAGCGCTTCCGTATCGACGGTATATTTTTCTTTCTTGAGTTCGTTTCCGAAATAGCGCCAGTCCCAGATGTTGATTTGCGCTTTCGGGTCTTTCGTCGCCGCGACCTTGAGTTTGCGTAGCTCCGCGACTTCCGCGTCGAACTTCGGCTGAATCCCGGCGATGAGGTCGTTGAGGAAAGTCTTAGCCGCCGCGCCGCTCTTGGCCATGCGAATTTCCGTCTGGAAATCATCCCATGATTTGTAGCCCAGCTGGAGCGCGATCTTGTTCCGATGCGCGAGGATGTCGTTCAGCACGGGGACGTTCTTGTCCCGCGCGAGATTAAATCGGATCTGGTAAAATTTTTTGCGGGTCGCTTCCTGCACGGCGGTTTCTTCAAGCGTGTTGTAATGAAAAGTGACGTTGGCCAGGAGCACGTAGGAGTCGTCCCCGGTCTTGATTCCGGGCAGGTTGAGCAGGCTTTCGGGGACTCCTGCGAGTTCCTCTTTCGTGAAGGTCACCGGGGCCTTCACCGCGACGATATTGGATTGGAAATCGGTCTCGAGCTTGGCCAATTCCTTGCGCAGCTTCTCCACCTCGCCGCGCTTCTCCGGCGGCAGAGCGAGCCCGGCGCGGCGGTAGTCGCGCAAGGTGTATTCGAGGAGGAGCTTCTTTTCGCCTTCGAGCTTCGGATCGGTATCGGCAAAAGCTTTCACCGCCTTGTAAACATCTTCGCGGTAATCGACTCCGACAGCCCAATCCTGAAAGACCTTGATCTCTTTCTCGGCCGCGTCGCGCATCGCCGCCTCTTTATTCGTCTGCTGAATAATGAGGGTCTTGTTGATCGCGATCTGCGCGAGGTTTTGCAGATCGTCGAGCGCGCCGATCGTGCTCTCGAGCGTCACCTTTTTCAGATCCTGTTTTCCGATCGCGTCGAGCGCGGCGTTCCCTGGGCGATCGCGGTGTTGATGTTCCCCTGGACCGCGATCGGGGTTTGCGGCCAGTCGGGAATGGTGAGGGTTTCCTTCGCTTTCTCAGCTGCGGGTTGGAAATCCGAAAGGCTCTTTAGCGGTTCGGCGGCGAAGGAGCCGCTGGCGGTGAGAGCGAGGGTGAGACTAACGAGGATAAGACGTTTCATAGGATGATTCAGAGGTAAGCCACCAGCGGCGATGCGGAAAAGTCGACTCCGGTTCCGGCTAATTGGCAATTGGAATTTGGCGCGGCGCACGGAAGAGTGAAGCCGTGCGCGGTTTCGTCACCAGTTTTCTTGTCGCTTTCATTCCGATCTTCGTCGCGATCGACGCGATCGGGATGGTCGCGGTTTTTATCGGGCTCGGCGCGAGTGTGGATCCGAAACGCCGCCGGCAGGAAGCGCTTCTCGGGATTCTCACGGCGCTCGCGATCTCGGTGGGGTTTATGTTTCTCGGGAAGCTGATTTTCCAGGCGCTTGGGATCACGGTGGCGGATTTTCAGGTCGCGGGCGGGTTGATCCTGCTCGTCTTCGCGGTGCGTGATCTTCTCGAGATGGGTGCGGAAAAGCGGACCTCGACGGAGGCTTTCGGGATTGTGCCGCTCGGCATGCCGCTGATCGCGGGACCGGCGCTGTTGACGGCGCTGCTAGTGTTGACCGATTCGGTCGGCGTCGGCTTTACGCTGCTCTCGCTGATCGTGAACTTGTTAATCGTCGCGGTGGTTTTTCGCTACGCGGATCGGCTCACAGCCTTGATGGGCCGGCAGGGGATCAACGGCATCTCGAAGCTGGTGTCGCTGCTGCTCGCGGCGATCGCGGTGAGCCTGATCCGGCGGGGCGTCGGGCGTTGATGGGTTGCGCGAACGGTCATCCCGAGCGGAGCGGAGCGCAGTCGAGGGATCCCGTTGGGCTGCCGTGAAGCTCCGCCTCCGGAGGGTTCCCGCGCGACCCCTTCGAGGAAGCCCGGCGGGGACCCCTCGGCTCCGCTTCGCTTCGCTCGGGATGACAATTAGAACAATCCCGCCCGCAGCATCACCAGGGTGCAGCCTTCCACGACCTCGATCCCGGCGCTGCTGGCGGCGGCGGCAAGTTCTTCATTCTCCGCGCCGGGATTCATAATGATGCGTTCCGGTTTTAAGCCCACGATCTCTTCGATCAAGGGCGTCGAGCGCGGCGCACCGAGGTAGAGCGTGACCGTGTGCACCGGCTCAGCGATCGCCGTGAGATTCGGGAAGCACTTCTCCCCTTCAATCTCCGGGAAAGCCGGATTCACCGGGATCGGCCGGTAACCGGCGTCGGCGAGTTGCCGCTGCGCCATGTTCGCGTAGCGGTCCGGTTTCGGGGAAGCGCCGAGCACGGCGACGTTGCGTTTTGAGTCCGGGATCGCGGCCATGCCTGGAATAGAATCGCGCCCGCCGTCTCTGGCAAACGGCCCGCCGCACCCCGGCGTGCCTCCATTGACAGCCCGACCATGATCGTTACTATCCGCACTTATGAGATTCCCATTGGCGCTCACGACCAAGATCGCCGCCTACATCATTGGCCATAAACTTCGCGGGACGGAGAAGTTTGCCACGGTTTTGCAGCTCGAGCCGCTGCACACCTGCAATCTTACGTGCACCGGTTGCGGGCGGATTCGTGAATACTCCACCTCCCTCAAGGACATCCTCCCGCTCGAAGATTGCCTTGCCGCCGCTCGCGAGTGCAACGCGCCGATGGTCTCGATCTGCGGCGGTGAACCGCTGATCTATCCGCAGATCGAAGCGCTCATCGAAGGGCTGCTCGAGCAGAAACGGATCGTTTACATCTGCACCAACGCCATGTTCATGCGCAAAAAAATGCGCGAATGGCTCACCGCGGAGTTCCCGAAACGCGGGACGTTCGTGGAGGAGAAAATCAGCGAGCTGCTCGCCGGAAATTTGATCACGGAGAAAGACGCGAGCGCCATCCGCCTCGGATCGAAGGATCCAGCCAAGCAGACGATCGCACCGAGTACTTGGATGTATTGGAACGTCCACCTCGATGGTCTCGAGAAAACGCACGATCTCATCGTCGAGCGCGAAGGCGTCTTCAAGGAGTGCATCCTCGCGATCAGGATGGCGAAGATCCTCGGCTACCAAGTCGCGACGAACACCACGATCTATAAGGAAACCGACATGGACGAAGTCGAGCAGATGCTCGATTTCCTGAGCGACCTCGGGGTTGACGGTCACACCATCACGCCCGGTTACGAGTACGACGCGGCGAAGAAGGACATGGTCACGCGGTTGAATCTCCAGCCGGAAAACTTCTTCCTCACCCGCGACCTGACGGTAAAGAAATTCGCGAAGATGGAAGAGTGGATGCAGAAATACACCTTCTTCGGCACGCCGGTTTATTTCGAATTCCTCGCCGGGCATCGCGATCTCACCTGCTCGGCCTGGGCGATCCCGACCCGCAACATCAGCGGCTGGAAAGCGCCGTGTTATTTCATGACCGACACCGTCGGCTCGAAGGGTCACTACACCTCCTACGCGGAGCTGCTCGACCACGTCGATTGGGATAAATACGGCGTCGTCGACGGCGTTGCGCGCGATCCGCGCTGCGAGAATTGCATGACCCATTGCGGCTACGAGCCGACCGCAAGCCTCGGCATAAACGCGCAGCCCGGCGACACGTGGAAGACGATTAAATTCAACTTCGCCAGCAAGCCGGCTCCGACCGGACTCGGCAACGAGATCGCCGTTTATAACGGCGTCACCTCGGGCAACGGACACCTCACCGGCCAGAAAGCCGAGCCCGTCGCGCAAGCCTCCTGATTCATGGGTAGTCCCTCCGCGAACATCATCGCTCTCCCGCGAGCGAAGGAAGTCGCGGCCCGTCCCATTGCCGACGAGGAACTGGAAGAAGCGATCGGCCTCGCCCAGCAAAATCTCCTGCGCCAACAAAAGCCCGACGGCCATTGGGTCGGCGAGCTGAAAGTCGATAGCACGCTCTGCTCCGATTACGTGCTCTTCATGCATTGGCTCGGCGAAGTCGACGAGACGCTGCAGCGCCGCTGCGCGAAGCACATCCTGAAACGCCAGATGCCCGACGGCGGCTGGAATATTTACTACGGCGGCCCGAGCGAGATCAACGCCTGCGTGAAAGCCTACTTCGCGCTCAAGCTCGCCGGGCACAGCCCCGAGGCGCCGTTCATGCAGGAAGCGCGCGCCAACATCATGCGCCTCGGCGGCATCCCGCGCATGAACACCTACAGCAAGCTCTATCTCGCCTTGCTCGGGCAGTTCCCGTGGAAATACCTCCCGGTCATTCCGCCGGAGATGGTCCTGCTCCCGAACTGGTGCTTCTTTAACATCTACAAAATGTCGTCGTGGAGCCGGGCCATGCTCATCCCGCTCGCGATCATCAACCACTTCAAGCCGACGCGCGATTTGCCGCCGGACAAACAGTTACACGAACTCTATCCGGTCGGGACCGAGCACAACGACTTCACCCTTCCGCGCGACCAGCGTTCGCTCACCTGGCGCAACTTTTTCCTCCGCGCCGACCGCGCGCTCAAGTTGCTCGAGCCGATGCACAGCCGCTCGCTTCGGCAGCGCGCGCTCGAGGAAGCGGAACGTTGGATGACCGAGCGGATCGGCGAGGGAAGCGACGGACTCGCCGCGGTTTTTCCGGCGATGCTCAACTCGATCATCGCCCTGCGCGCGCTCGATTACCGGAAGGATCATCCCCTCTACGTGAAGGCCCTGAAAGATTTCGAAGGCCTCTTCGTCGATGACCCGGAAGACTTCCGGATTCAGCCCTGTCTCTCGCCCGTCTGGGACACTGCGATCAACATCATCGCGCTCGCCGAGTCTGGATTTCCCGCGCAGGACCCGGCGTTGCAGAAAGCTGCGCGCTGGCTCCTCGACAAGGAAGTGCGCGTGAAATGCGATTGGACGGCGAACAATTCGCACGCCGAAGCGAGCGGCTGGGCTTTCGAATACAACAACGTTTTTTATCCCGACACCGACGACACCGCGATGGTCTTGATGGCGCTGCGGCTCGTTCGGCCTAACGAACCCGGCGAACTCGCGACCGTCTTCCGGCGCGCGCTCGATTGGCAGCTCAGCTTCCAATGCGACGACGGTGGCTGGGCGGCGTTCGACAAGGATGTGACGCGCCACTGGCTCGAGGACATGCCGTTCGCCGATCACAACGCGATCCTCGACCCGACCTGCAGCGACCTCACGGCGCGGACCCTGGAATTGCTCGGCTACATCGGCTTCAATCCTGGCCGTCCGCTCGTACACCACGCGATCCGTTACCTGCGCGAGACGCAGGAGGCCGACGGCTCGTGGTATGGCCGCTGGGGCGTGAACTACATTTACGGCACCTGGCAGGTGCTCCGCGGCTTGGCTGCGATCGGCGAAGACATGACCGAGGATTGGGTGCTGCGCGGCCGCGACTGGCTGGAGAGCTGCCAGAACGACGACGGCGGCTGGGGCGAAACCTGCGCGTCGTATGAGAATTCCGATTTCAAAGGCAAAGGCGCGAGCACTGCGTCGCAGACCTCGTGGGCGCTCATGGGCATCTGCGCCTGCCGCGATCTCGATCGCGCGAGCGTGCAGCGTGGCTTGCGTTACCTGCTCGAGACGCAACGCGCGGACGGCGCATGGGACGAACCGGAAATTACCGGCACCGGTTTTCCGCGGGTCTTCTATTTGAAGTACGACATGTATCGCCAAAACTTCCCGCTCCTGGCGATGGCGACCTACGTGAATTACCGCAGCGGCATCGGGCACTACCAGAGCTTCTACCGCTGGGCGGGGCGGTAGTCGTCAGGCACGTCGCGCAATCGGCGCATCTGCCTGGCGGCGGGGATGAGCGCGACAAGCCACTTCTGTCATCCCGAGTCGGCGGAGCGCGGCGAGGGATCTCGCAAGCGTCGTTCGACGCGAATTTGCCTAACGACATCGCGAAACGCTTGCGAGATCTCTCGACTACACTCGGGATGACAACGCAACGGGCGCTGCGCGGTGGGGATGATCGAGAGACCATTGAGGTCGGTGCCGTGGCAACTGGAGCGCGATGCTCCGTCATCGCGAGTTTATGAAACGATCCGCGCACGATCCGCGTACGCTCCTCGCGACGACAGAGCGTCGCGCTCCAGCGCGCTAACTACTGCAGACGTTTCGCTCTGCGAAACGCGGGTTTCGGCCCTGACCGCAGAACCGACGTCGCGCTCGCGTCTCCCAGAGGGAGGCGTCTCCAAGGCGAGGCGACTACTGCGCGATCTTCCCGCCCCAGGAAAGAATCTTCGCTTTCGTCCCGGCTGCTTCAGCTTCCTTGATCTCGCCGTTCCGATTGTAAAAGAGCGATAAACTCGTCCAGCCGATCTGGTCGTTAGGCTTGAGCGCGACGGTTCGCTTGCCGGCCTCGATCGCTTCGGGGAAACGCCCGAGCTTCATCAGCGCCATCCCGAGCGCGTGCCAGCCGTCGAAAAACTCCGGGTCGAGCTCCACGCAGCGGCGATATTTTTCCACCGCGCTCTCTAACTCACCGACCGCGAGATCCCCATTCCCGTCGTCGAAAAGTTCCTCGACCTCAGGTGTCATCCTGAGCGGAGTGCAGCGCAGCGGAACGCAGTCGAAGGATCCCGCGGAATTTCTGGGAAGCTCCGTCGCAGTCTTCGCGCGAGCGGCTGGAGCGCGAGCGTCAAGGAAGCCCGACGGGATCCCTCGACTGCGCTGCGCTCCGCTCGGGATGACATCCTAGCCCGTTGTTTGTGGCTGCGGTTGCGCGGCCGTCTCCTGCACGCCGGCGGCGCGACGCCGTTCGCGGAGCCATTCATAGAACACGATCTGTCCGCGATTTGCCAGCGCGCGGCTTTCCACCAGCGGTCGTGCTCCTTCGAATTGCGCAACATTCAGCGGCGCGCGTTTTTCCAAAATCACGAGGAGCCCGCCATCCGGCTGCGGCACCATTTCGCTCACGCTGCCCGGGTCCATCTCGCTCACGGTTTGCTTGATCCGCTGCATTTCTGGCGTCTGCATTTTCGGATCTGGCGGCGTCGTCTGCGGCGCGCCAGGCACGTTCTCGATCAGCGCGAAGCCCGACATCTTCTCCACTTTTACGCCGGCCACGGCAGCCGCCTCTTCAGCACTTTTCCCATTCTTTAGCGCATCGCGCAGCTGTTGCGCAGCGGCTTTAGCCTTCGCGGTGAGGAGCGCCTGCGAGCGTTGCTGCTTTAGCGTCTCGACGATTTTTGGTTTTGCTTCTTCCAGAGTGAGCGGGCGCGCCTTCATCATTTTCGCAAGACGCTCGACGTAGAAACCATCCGGCGTTTGCACCGGCGCACTCGACGGCGATTCCGGGGTCAACGCGAAGGCCGCCTGCGTCAGCTCCGGCGACTTCAAAGCCGGGTCCGGATTGCTGCGCGAGAACGGGCCGGTCTCCTGCGGTTTGAGCTGAAACTTCGCGGCCACAGCGTCAAAATCCGCGCCTTTCACCTGCAGCGCATCAACGAAATCGCCGGCGGTATCCGCCATCTTCTGGAGCACATCGATCCGCGCTTTCCCGGTCAACTTCTTCTGTTCCTCAGTCAGCCCAAGATCGACAAATTTCACCTGACGTTGCTCCTCGGTTTTCAACTCGGCCTTGTGCGCGTCGAAATATTTCTGCACGTCTTCGTCGCTGATCTGGACGTTGCCGGCGACATCGGCGGTGAGGAAATGCACCGTGCTCACCTCCATCTTCGAGTAGAGCTTGTCGTAATTCGAGCGCATCTCGGCATCAGGCACGCTCACGCCGACCGCGAGGATTTTCTGCACCCGCTCGAGCGCAATCTGGTCGGCGACCAGTTCCTCGACCTGCGCCTCGCTGAAGCCCATCGGGGCGAGCGCGTGATCGGCAAAGTCGGTATATTTCGCGAGGTCGAAGCCGGCCGTGTTCTGGAACGCCGGCAGCTTCTTCACCCCCTCGGCGATTTCCGCGGTCGTCGGTTTAATCCCGAGCTCATCGGCCTCGTGCTGCAACACCATCAGGTTCCACGAGAAGCTCGCATAGGCATCGTTCTCGGTCTGCGCACCGACGGTGAGCGACTGTAAAAGATCGCGCATCCCGAGCTGGCTCCCGAGCTGGAAAAGCCGCGCATTTCGGTGGAATTCGACCTGCGAGACGTTGCGGTTGTAGATCGTCCCGACGACGCCGTTCCCCATCTGAGCGAAGTCGGTTTTGTTCCAATACCAGGAGAAGGAAATACACACCAGGGCCGTGATGCAGATCATCAGGACCTTGTGGTGTTTGCGTATCATTGTGATCATAATTTTGGTGCCGTGCCGGAGGGCGAATTTAGGGGCGCGCTCCCTCGCGGCAACTGATTTCTGGCCGCCCTCCCACTTTTATCCTGCACTTACACTTACACCTACACCGCTCTCTGCAGGTGTAAGTGCAGGTGTAGGTGTAAGGATAAAGTCAGGCCTGCCTAACGAACTCCTCGACCTCGTCGACGTAGTCGCGAAACGGATCGCCCATCACGAGAAAATCGTGGCTCTCGATCGCGATCGAATCCCAGTTAATCACATACGGCCGCCCGCTCTTGCGGAAAAACTCGACCGCGCGCGCCCGGCCGCTCGCGCGCGTGTCCGCCGGGGGCGTGCGCGTGAGATCTTTCTGTCCGACAAGATGATTCCATTCCCCGATCCGCTTCGCCGGTTCAAGAGAAAAGAAGAGTCCGCGCGTCGGATCGATGTTGTGATATTCGAGGTCGAGACTTTGCAGCCAGGGATCGTCCCACTCAAGATTTTCCGCGGCGCGGAAGGAATCGAGCAGCCATTTCTTGCTGATCCAATCGACCCCGCCGATGAGCGTTTCCGGCTTACTGGCCAGTGCATCAAGGGTGTAACTCCAGCTCTCGAGCAGCCAATCGGTCTCCTCGCTCGAGCCCGCGAGATGTTGGCGCGCGAGCGCGTGCAGGCGCCATTGCACATCAAGCGCGCTGATGGTTTCGCCAGTCTCGAGCGTCACGATCCAGCGCTGGGTCGAATCGCGCGAAACCTCCCGCGTCGCCTGCACCGCATCCGCCAGCGTGAGGTCGTTAGGCAAGAGCCCGCTTTCGAGCAGCGTGAGCATGCAGGCGGTCGTGCCGATCTTTAACGCGTTCGCGAACGGGCTCATGTTCGAGTCGCCGATGAGCAAATGGAGCCGCCGATATTTCCGGTAATCTGCGAGCGGCTCATCGCGCGCGTTGATGATTGCCCGGTTGAACTGCACCCACTGGTAGATGTCGTTGACGATGTGATCGGCGCGCTGGCTGAGCTGGAAATCGACCGGCTCGTCGTGGTGCGGAAGCTCGAAATCGAAGGCGAGGGGATTTGCCTGTCCGACGCGGCCCGCGCCCGTAAAAATCTGGCGCGTCGCGAGGAAAGCGAGGAGCGCACCGAGCGCGGCGGGGGTGAACTGCGCCTCGCGGCGCATGAGGTAATTCTCGTGGCAACCGAAGGTCGCGCCCGTGTGATGATCGACGTTGTTCTTGATGAACGAAACCCGCTCGCCTGCGCCTAACGAGTCCAGCGCGGACTGCAAAAGCTGGTCGCCTGCGAGATCGTAGGCGACGACGTCGCGGAGTTGCCGGCACTCCGGCGAGGCGTACTCGATGTGACCCATGTCGAGGTAAACGCGCCCGCCGTTGAGCAGAAATCCGCCGTTCCCCGGCGGCTCTTCGTAGTCGCGATAATGCAAGTCGAGCGCGCCCGCACGGAGCTTGCGGAAGAGATGATTCTTCACCCGCACCGGCCAGGCGTCGCCGTTTGGCTGCGCCGCTTCGCCGCTGACCAGACAGCCATATTCGGTCTCGATCCCCGCGACCCGATCCATGCGCGAGCATCCGCTGAGCCCGCGGCGTGGACAAGCGGCAAAACGAGCGGACGATACCGCATGACGACAAAACCTTTTCCCGCACGCAGTCCAGCCGAAAAAGTCGGTGGCATCTATCACTTCGGCCGGATGATCGACAAGATTCGCGCCCATGCCAAAGGCGAGCTGCCGGCGGATCACGTGCCGCCGTTAGGCAAAGGTTTCGACGGCCGCACTGTGCGCTTTCTCGGTCTTGAATACGACGACGTGGTGGCGCGGGCGAAAGAGGGCGGCACGGATGACGAGCTGATCGCCTGGGCCTTCGAGAAAGGCCGCAAACCTTCGGAAGAAGAGATCGAGGTTTGGAACGAGTTCATGCGCAAGTGCGGGTGGAACGACGACATCACGCCGACGCTGGAGCGGCGGAAAAAGGAGAGCGGCCTAACGAACAGGGACGAAATCCACACGATGTTTAATTACATCGATGCGGATGAAGGTCGGCCGCTGAAAGCCTGAGACGCGACTTCTCTTGAGGCAGCGCGAAGACCAGAGTTGTCATCCCGAGCGGAGCGCAGCGGAGTCGAGGGATCCCGTGGGGCTTCTGGGAAGCTTGGCGACAAGTCCTGCGCGACAGCTTTAAGGAAACCCGACGGGATCCCTCGACTCCGCCTGCGCTCCGCTCGGGATGACGGCTGGCTGGCGCGCCCTTTGGTCTGGCTACGGCGCTGACTCGACCGCCGCCGGCGGCGGAGGAGGCTGTTGCCGGTAGTCGATAAACTTCCAGACGGCCAGCACCACAAGCACGACGGCAACTGCGGCAAGTATCAGCCGCGTCCGCGACGGGGCCGCGGCTGCGGAAGTCGGCATCGCGGAAACTATTCCGCGAGCGTGTCGATGCGCTCGGCGAGCCCGAAGTCGAGCTCAGTCAATCCGCCTTTGCTGTGCGTCGAGAGAACCAGGCGCACCTTGTTGAAGCGGATGTCGATGTCGGGATGATGTTCCTCATCCTCCGCGACTTCGGCCACGCTGTTCACGAAATCGATCGATTCAGAAAATTCATCGAACTCGAAGGTGCGTTCGATGTGTTTCTTCTCGAGTTCCCATTCGGGAATTTTTTTGAGACGGTTTTTTAAGTCGTCCGCTTTGATCAGCTCGGCCATAACGGCAACACGAGTAACATCCCGTTTTGCTTTTGCAAACGGGGATTCGCAGCGGGTGTTGCGGCCTTTTTACAAACGCTCAAAGCCCCAGAATCTGACGCAAATTTTTCGCCGAATCGAAAACTTCCACCGCGCAGGCGCGCGCCTCGCGGGAGAGCCGCGGCCAATCGTGAAGCACCTGCCGGGCGGCTTCAGCAGCGTCCTCAACGCCTGTGCAAAAGAAGATTCCGCTCGCGGCCGGCAGGTATTTCGCCGCCCCGGTCTCTTCCGTGATCACCGGCCGGCCGAGCGCGAGAAAAGCCGCCGCGCGATCGCTCACCCAGCCGGTGCGCCAGCTCACGTCGACACCTTTGATCGCGGTAAATTCCGCGGTCGCGGAGGTAAGGTAACGGCGGTAACGCGCCGGCGTGCGCGCGACCTGGTGCGGGCTGGCAAGCTGCCAGCCGAGCGTCGTTAGGCGCGCGACCTCGGGGTCGTCCGGGTTAAGATTCATCGCCAGTTCCCAGCGCGCGTCGGGCACGCGCGCGGGGAGATCGAGGTAAGGTGCAAAGGCGGACTGCTTCGAGAGATCGGGGAATTCTCCATCCACCTCGACGCCCCCGCCCCAATACCATTGCCCGACCGTGGTGAATCTCCGCCGGCGCGGCGGCGGCTGCGGCTGGAGCAGTTCCGTGTCGGCGAGCGGATAGAAAGTGCGCCACGACAACGGCGAGTTCGGCATGCGGCAATCGGCGCCATTGACGTTCAGCCCGACCGTCCAAAACTCGTGATGATGGCTTTGCCCAAGCTCGAGCAGCGTCATCCAATAGAAGATTTCGCTCGGATCGAGATCGCAGAAAATGCGGCGCTCGAACTCGAGCAGAAACGGCGGATGCAGCGAGTTCGCGAGGTTGAGGAGCACGTTCGGCCCGGCGAGACGCGCGCGCAGTTCGCGCTTCGAAATTCCGACGCAGCGCATCGCGGCGAGGTCGTGTTCCTGGCTCGCGGGATTTTGATAGAGAAGGCAGTAACGACCGGCGAGACCGTGCGCACGGAGCTGACGCTGGAAGTTGTCGATGCACTTTTGATCCGCGACCGGGTCGTTCGTCGCGGGCAGGAGCTCGAGCCAGATCGCGTCCTGTTGGAGCCGACGCAGCCCGAGCATCCACTGCAGCGGCACCGAAAAATTCCCGCCGCCTTCGCGATATTTTGCGGCGAAACCGCACCCGAGAAAAACCGTCACGAGCGAGAGCATCGCCGGGAAGGGCCGGGCGGCAAACCGCGCCCACACGCCGCGCCGCTGGCGAGTTGACGGTTCCTTCAGTCTCCCTTAATTACCACTTCCTCGCGCCCGTAGCTCAACTGGATAGAGCATCTGACTACGGATCAGAAGGTTTGAAGTTCGAATCTTCACGGGCGCACTCCTCAGCATAAAGGACTTGTGAATTTTGGGGAGTAGGTTGTGAACCGGCTGCTCCGCCAATTCTTAGCCATTTAGCGGCTGAACATTTTAGACGACCGGTGGGCGGGGGGGTGAACAATGTTGCCGGAGCGGTGCCGCCAAAACCGTTCTTCGGAAGTCACCGGCATGAAATCGCTCAGGACAATTTTTGCCGTGGAAGTGGAGAAGGTCGTTTCGAGAACATTGGTTTTGTCGAGATAACGGCGCGTCACCTTGGATTCGTCCGAAGGAGAGATGCTCCAGCGGCCGCCGGCGTCCGGATCGAGCATGGCGGCGAAGATCGCCGCGCTATCGAATCGCGGCCAACAGAGCCAATCAATCGAGCCGGAGTTCGAGACAAGCGCAGCCGATCGGCCATCGCCAATGATGGCGTAATCTTGAATCTTGGGCGGCTCTGCGTTCACGGCGCGCGCCGATCCATAATCGTTATCCAATCTTGCTGGCAACGAACTTTTCCAACTTATGAATATCGGCCGCGAATTTGCGGATTCCTTCGGCCGTTTTTTCTGTCGCCATGGCATTTTCGTTGACCAGATAGCGGAACTTCTTTTCGTCGAGTTCGAGGCGTTTTACTTCTGTTCGCTTCGCATTCTCCGGAGTCAGTTTCCGTTCCACTGGGTCGTCCGATTCGGATAGCTTCTTCATTAGTTCAGGACTGATCGTGAGCAGGTCGCAGCCCGCCAACTCGAGGATCTGACCGACATTGCGAAAACTCGCGCCCATCACTTCCGTCTCGTAGCCGAAGTGTTTGTAGTAGGTGTAGATTTCCTCCACTGACTGCACGCCGGGATCTTCCGCCCCATCGTAGTCGCGGTTGTTTTTGGCTTTGAACCAATCGTAGATGCGCCCGACGAAGGGTGAAACGAGTTGCACCTTCGCTTCCGCGGCGCGGACGGCTTGAGGGAGCGAAAAAAGAAGAGTCATGTTGCACCTGATCCCTTCCTTCTGCAGTTGCTCCGCCGCTATGATTCCTTCCCAGGTCGAAGCGATCTTGATCAAGACGCGCTCGCGTTCAATGCCGGCTTCTTTGTAAAGCGCGATCAATCGCTGCCCTTTGTTGATCGAACCTTCCACGTCGAATGAGTACCGAACGTCCGTCTCGGTCGAGACGCGGCCTGGCACTATCTCCAACATCGCTGCGCCGAATCGCACCAGGAGGTGATCAATGATGTCTTCCATCTCGGCCGCGCCCCCCAGGCTGGAGTTGCGCCGGTCGGCCAGCACTTCTTCGAGGAAATGGCTGTAGCTTTCCTTCTGCGTCGCCGCGTAAACCAGACTCGGGTTCGTGGTCGCATCCTGTGGCTTGAAGGCACGAATGCTCTCGAAATCAGCCGTATCGGCGACCACCGTGGTGAATTTCTTGATCTGTTCTAGTTGGTTCATTTTCGTTTCAGTTTTCATGATGTCTCTTTTCCGGCAGGCGTCCTTTCAGGTTCTCGCGCGTGAATGGTCCAGGCGCTGCGATCAATTTCCGCGCGGCTTCCACCTGCTCCCACACATTCCAAAGTAAGACGCCGCGTACGCGATCGCCCTTCAGGTAATAGACAACGCCTTCCTCGTTAGGCCGCTTCCAGTCGGCGAACATTTCGAGACGCGAATCGAGTTCGCCCACGGCTTCGTATCCGAGCTCAAACATGTCGGAGTAGAAAAAGGGCAGATGATCATAAGGCTCAGACTTTCCCGCCATGTTCCGGCCGGCCAATCGCCCCCATCGTGTTGGCGTTGTCCTCGTGCTCGACGCGCATTCGTTTATCCAGCGCCGGGTTGTAGAAAACAGCCACGTCTCCGGCCGCGTAGATATCAGCCTCACTGGTGCGCAGGAATTCATCCACAACGATTCCTTTCTCCGTCGTTAGGCCGATGAATTCGGCGAGCTCGATGTTTGGCTCGATCCCAATGCCCGCTACAACTGCGTCGACCAGGATCGTTTTCCCGGAGGCGGTTTTGAGCGCGCGCTGATTACCTTGCGCTTCGGAGGTGACGACCTTTTCTCCGCCTAACAACTCCACTCCCTTTGCCTTATAAATGCTGGAGACATATTCCGCCAGATCGCGCGGGAAAATGCGGTCCCCGACCTCGTGACCCGGGAAAATCATCGTCACGTTCTTCCCGTTCATCGCGAGGGCGGCCGCAATTTCGCTTCCGATGAACCCGCCTCCGATCACAGCGAAGCGCTCGGCTTTTTCGGTCAACGCGCGAAGACGCCGGTAATCCGCCAGGGTGCGAAAATAAATCATCTGGTCGTCCTCAAAGGGCAGACGGCGAGGCGTGCCGCCCGTGGCCAGCAGAAGTTTCCCATAGGTGAAAACATTTCCCTGGTCGTCAACCGCGCGGCGTTCTTGCGGAATGATCTTCTTAATCGTGCGGCCCAAGTGCAGCTCCGGCGCGTTCCCCTTTGGCTTGCGCCAGATGCCGTCCACCGGGTCGCCCTTCCATAAACCTTTCGATAACGGGGGACGATTGTATGGCGGGTCCGACTCCTTGCTGATGATCCCTATGCTGCCAGTCGGATCGATTTCGCGAATGCCATCAACGGCGGCGGCGGCGGTCATCCCGCTTCCGACGATCAAGTATTGATAATTCTTCATTGAGTGTGGCTTTCTGGCATTCTTGGAATCTTCATTTCTCACGAGCGGGCGAATTGCTGACTGAGTCGCGCCAGCGCCAAGGCGGCGAGAAACAGGCCGAAATCGCGCAGCGCGATGTCGAAGTAGCCGGGGATGAGGAGCAGATTGGCGATGATCACCACCAGCCACGCCGCGACCACCCATGCGAAGATGCGCGGCTTCCACGCGACACCGATGCCGGCGATGATCTCGACCACACCGACGGCCAGCATCAACTGATGCCCGTTGATCGGCGAAAGCCGGCTAATGACCGCAGGCAAATACTGATCCCAGTTGACAAGCAGATGGAAGAATTTGTCCAGCCCGGCCAGGATCGGCGCTGCGATAAAGGCGGCCTGCAGAATCCGGAATGCCTGGTATGCAGGCGAGGCTGCGCCCCGGTCCGGTGATGTATTTGTCGAAGTTGTATTCATGATGGTGAACGCAGCTTGGATCGTCACCAAGAATAGTCAAGAAATATATTGACTTATTCTTGCGGCTACGTTTTGCTCTGGGCATGTCCGAGATGAATTCAAGTTCTTGTCCCCCGATCAACGGCGCAGTTGGCTTTCTTTGCGCAGCGACGAGGCGCGGCCCGAAACACGTTCCGCGATTCAGATGTTTCGATCCTTAGTTGGTAATCTCCGCTGGCCCCCACGAACGCTCGCGGCAAGTCGTAATGGCCACACCTGCGAAACACCGGACCGCAATCGTCTGGCACCGTCCGTGCCGCCGCCTCCGCCGAAGTCCCTGCCGCGCGATCTTTCGAGCATCGATTCGAAAGAACTACTTCGCGAAATCCTGCGGCGCGTCGGAGACGATCCCGATCGCGAGGGACTACGCCAGACGCCGGATCGGATCGTTCGATCCTGGAAGGAACTGTACGGCGGCTATGCGCAACGCGCGGAGGATGTACTGGTCACGCAATTCCAAGCTGAGCATTACGACGAGATGGTGTTGCTGCGAGACATTGGATTCTTTTCAACATGTGAGCACCACATGCTCCCATTCCACGGCAAAGCGCACATCGCCTACCTCCCGAATGAAATGATCGTCGGCCTCTCCAAACTGGCGCGATTAACCGAGGTCTATGCGCGGCGACTGCAAGTGCAGGAGCGTTTGACCTATCAGATCGCGACCGAATTGCAGCGCGTTCTCAAACCAAAAGGCGTCGCGGTAATGATCGAAGCGATGCACCAATGCATGTGCAGTCGCGGAATCCGCAAACGAGGAAGCACGATGGTGACTTCCTGCCTGCTCGGCGCGTTCAAGGAGAACCTGGCCAGTCGCACCGAGTTCCTCGCGTTGGCAAAACCATAGCTCGATATGAAAATAACGCTCTACCGGAAGTCTGGATGCCTTGGTCAGCGGCGGTGATGGGTTTTCTGAACGAACTCAACATTCGAAGCGTGCCCGGCGCCTATCGGTCGCCAAAGCGCTGAGCGATCAGCGGATTTCGAAACGGCACGAAGGAGCGGCGCCGTGAATGCAATGCTCTTTTACCGGAGCGCCAATGATCTGGCTGAGCAAAGACTCGGCGATGAGACATGCTTCAGGATGCCGGCCGGTGGCAGCGGCGAGGGGACAGCCGTTGCCGCGAATAAGATGTTTTCCTTCGCTCTCTTCGAAGGTCGCAGCGCCGCCGAGATCCTTGAGAATGCGCAGAGCCGTGTCGATCCTTTGCTTCCGGGATTTTCCCTTGATCTCGTCCAAGTGATTATCCGCTATTTTTTTGCCGACCTCGCGCATTGCCGCGCGCAGTTCCTTCGGGGTCAGCTGTCTTGAAATAACGATCAGGATAAGGTCGAGAAGAACGCCATATGATTTTGGAAAAATCTGCTCCGCTTCCGGCGTGAGCGCATACGTCACGTGTGGTTTTCTGAAACCGGGCTGTGTACCCGACTGATGAATCAGTCCATCTCGTTCCAAACTCAGAAGATGAGCCCGAACCGCGTTGTCGGTTAGCTTCAAGGAGGCCGCCAATTCGTTCACGGTTTGGTCCTTCGGACGGAGCAAATCGAGAATCTTGCCGCGTGTGCTTGCCATCAGGCGCGTGCGCCAGCCGGTTGCTTTCATTGGTTTCACCATAAGAGATAAATGGAATAACTCAAAATAGTCTTTGAGTTATTACGGGTGAATGGCATTGTTCGAGCAAAGGCGAAAATAAAGACTATGAACTCACACGATCTGGAAAATGATAGGGTCTTGCCCAGATTAGACGTTGTGACGGCGTCTATGATACTGGGCTGCAATGAGAAACAGATATATTTAGGATGCAAGGATTTCAGAGCGCAAATTCAAGGAGTTGTTCAAGATGTTTTGCACCGATGTCTCGGCCCTGACTGCGAGCAAGTTGACGGTGGTCAATCGCAAAACCAGTCAGCGGATT
>JBBSUP010000045.1:0-26553 GCA_038234295.1 Chthoniobacterales bacterium | reverse complement strand
CCGTAGGCCGTCATCATGATGCAAACCGGCGGGTGCGGCATTTTTAGTGCGCGCTCAATCAAGGTCATCCCATCCTCGCCGCCGAGCCGCAGGTCGGTGATGAGCAGATCGATCTGGTCGCGTTCCATCACCTCGAGCGCGCTGGTCACATCTGCGGCGACGTAGGTGTCGTAGTTGTCGCCGAGCAGCGTCCGCAACCCGTCACGGGTGTGCTTCTCGTCGTCGACAATGAGGACGGTCGGTTCCATGGCGCGCCGCTACTTTACTGGAGGGATGAGCTCCCGCGAATCCGTGGGTGGGCGCCGGTAGTTCCGGGTGCGACGGATAACGTTCGCGGCGTCGCAGGAGCTCCGCCCTCCAGGTTGGCGGGCTTCTCGATCAATCGTGCCATTCGAGAACATTCATCTCACCTTGGTAGGGCCAATCAGCGGCTTCCTTTACCAGTCCGTGACGGACCGGGTTGTTCACGACGTAGTCCCACTTCTCCGCATACGATTCGCCGCGGCGCAGTTGCCGATCCCAAAATTCCGTCTGCCAAATCGGCGTCGCATCTTCGCGGGGCCAGCGGCGCGTGACCTGATTTTTCCAAAAACCAACCCAGGTCTTGAGCGGATGCATCGGGACGACGGCGGGCGCGCAGAAAAGATGCACGTGATTCGGCATGATGACATAGCGCCCGACCGCCCAGCGGTCAGCCAGCCGCCATGCCTCCACGATGAGGCTCACTGCCTCCGCATTCGCCAAAAGCGGCCGGCGTTGTCGAACGCACACTGTGAGAAAGACTATCACCGCCCGACTCCCTTCCTCGCGTGGCGGAAAATGCGCCGGCGCGCTCCGCCGCGGCAGCCCTCCACCCTGGAGGGATGAGCTCCCGCGAATCCCGGCGGGAGACGTCGTTAGACCGGGCCGCGTGTTTTCCTCCGCTCGCAGCGTCGCGGAGCTCCGCCCTCCAGGTTGGGCGCTGGCCTTCTTTTCGTTAGGCGACGGGTTGCTCATGATCTTCACCACCCGTCAGCATGCGCACCCGGCGATCGAGAAACGGCAACCGGATCGTCAGCGTCAGCCCCTTGCCTTCGCTGCTCTCGATCGCCAGTTCGCCGCCATGCTCGCGCACGATCCGCCTAACAATCAGCAGGCCCAGCCCGGACCCGCCGCTCTTGGTCGTGAAATACGGCTCGAAAACCCGGCTCAGGTTTTCCGCCGAAATCCCGCCGCCGGTGTCGGTAAAACTGATCAGCACATGCGCATCGTCGCGGTCGCTGCGGATGCGCAAAATCCCGCGGCGTTTCATCGCTTCGAAGCTGTTCTTGATCGCGTTGTAAAAGACCTGCTTTATCTGGTCGCGATCGAGCTGGAGCGGCGGGAGATCGGAGCGCAGTTCCGTCTCCACCACGATGTCGCGGTCCTTTATTTCCGGCTCGAAAAAGCGCACGGTTTCCTCGAGCAGCGCGTTGACGTTTTCCGGCTGGAGCTGCGGCTTCGACGGCCGGATCGCGCGCAGAAATTGGGTCACGATCGAGTCGAGCCGGTTGATCTCCGCCCGCGCGATGTCGATGGAATTTTGCAGCTCGCGTTTGTCCTCCGCATCGCTCAGCTTCCGTACTTTTCGCTCCATTAATTGCAGATGGATGTGGAGCGAGTTGAGCGGATTCCCGATCTCATGCGCGACGCCGGCGGCGAGCAAAGTGAGCGCCGAGAAACGCTCCGACTCGATCGTCTGCTCGGCCGTGCGCCGGCTTTCCGTGATGTCGCGCAGGATCATCGCATGGCCGACCCGCTCCACCGTAGCCGGGGGCGCTGACCCCGGCCGACTTCGCTCGTCGCTGGAGACCCGGCCGGGGTCAACGCCCCCGGCTACAACGCGCCGCTCGATCATCAACGGCACGACGTAGAAATTAATGAACCGGTTAGCCGGATAGAAAATTTCCATGTCGCGACTGAGAACCGCGTCGGATTGCGAGAGCGCGTTCCAATCGAGTCCGCGGACCCGTTCCTCGAGCGGTTTGCCGATCGATTGGTCCTCGTCGAGCCCGAAGATTTCGCAGGCGGCGTTGTTTAGGTAAGTGATCCGTCCCTTCGCGTCGGTGACGATGATGCCTTCCTGGATGGAATTGAAAATCGTCTCGAGAAACCCTTTCTCCTGCGCGAGGCGAAGCAGGTAATTCTGCACTTCTTCCGGCCCGACGCGGCCGAGGCGCTCGATCAATTTTTCGAGGAAACCGGATTTCATCTGAACTTGTAGGCGCTTCGCTCTGCGAAGCGCGGGTTTACGCTCCGGCTGGTAATATTCGCACTGGCCAACTCCCGCGCTTCGCAGAGCGAAGGGTCTACAACGCGCTAAATTGCTGCGACTGCAAATGACCGCTGCTCGCACCTTTCTCCTCTCGCCCGCCTACGCCGGGGGCCGGCGCGCGCAGATGCTCCTGAGCGAACGCGCCAAGTTTCCCCTCGCGCAACGGCTCCGGGCCGGCGACGCAGTATCGTTAGGCGAAGTTTTTACCTTCCTCAGCGGTCTCTATTTTCGCGGGAAACTGGCTTACGCGAATACCTTCGCGACCGACTTCGAGCGGGTGCTCGTGATCACGCCGACGCGCGGCCTCGTGCCGGCGGCGACACCGGTGACAATCGCGGACCTGTGCGAGTTTGCCGAGGTCGATATCGCGGCGGACGACCCGCGTTATCGCAAACCGCTGGAGCGCGACCTGCGCCGGCTCATGAAGCAGCTAACCCCGGAGGGCGACGTCGTCCTGCTCGGGAGCATCGCGACGGGGAAATATGTGGGTGTAATGCTGGAGATTTTGCAGGAGCGGCTGCGGTTCCCCACGGATTTTGTCGGCCGCGGCGACATGAGCCGCGGGGGGTTGCTGCTGCGTTGCGCGGTCGATCGCACGGAACTCGGTTACATCCTCGTGGCCGGCGCGACGCGAAAAGGTAAGCGACCCCCGAAGCTGGAGCCACGCCGTTATGGAAGATAGGCTTCCAGCCTGTCTCGGCCGGCGGGCATCTTGCCGGCCGGTGCAGAGCCGACAGCCTGGAAGGCCATCGGCCGAGACAGGCAGGATGCCTGTCTTCCGCGGGCAAACCCGACATCCCCCAATCATGACCCTGCAAATCAAACTCCCGCTCCCGCCGATGGAAGCGCGTTCCGTCGAGGAAATCCCGAGCGGCGAGGGCTGGCAATACGAGCCGAAATGGGACGGTTTCCGCTGTCTCGCTTTTCGCGACGGCGACGAGATTTATCTGCAATCCAAAGCCGGCCAGCCGCTCGCGCGTTATTTCCCGGATGTCGTCGAGTCGTTAGGCGAGCTGAAGGCGAAGCAATTCGTGCTCGATGGCGAATTGGTGATCCCGATTGGCAGTGCGCTTTCCTTCGACGACCTGCAATTGCGCCTCCATCCGGCCGCGAGTCGCGTGCAGAAACTGGCCGCGGCGCACCCGGCGATGCTGGTCGCTTTCGATCTCCTGGCCGGAACCGATGGCAAGTCGCTCGTCGATCAACCACTCGAGAAACGCCGCGCGTTGCTCGAAAAATTCGCGCAGAAATTTTTCCCTAACGAAAAGCAAATCCGCCTTTCGCCGGCCACGACCGATCTCCGGCAGGCGCAGAAATGGTTCGAAAAAGTCGGCGGCAATCTCGACGGCATCATCGCGAAACGGGCGGACGCAGCCTATGCCTCCGGCGAGCGGACGGCGATGGTGAAGATCAAGCAAATCCGCACGGTCGATTGCGTGATCGGCGGGTTCCGCTACGCGAGCAGTGGGGGCGTCATCGGCTCGTTGTTGCTCGGGCTTTATGACGACGACGGTCTGCTGCATCACGTCGGCTTTACTTCCGCTTTCAAGGCGAGTGAGAAAGCCGCGCTGACGAAGAAGTTTGAAGCACTAAAAAAGCCGCCGGGCTTCACCGGCAACGCGCCCGGCGGCCCGAGCCGCTGGAGCACGGAGCGGAGCGCGGAATGGGAACCGGTCGAGCCGAGCGTGGTGGTGGAGGTCACTTACGATCACTTCACCGGCGGCCGTTTTCGGCACGGCACGAAGATCGTGCGCTGGCGGAAAGAAAAGGCGCCGAAGCAATGCACGCTCGAGCAGGTAGAGCACCGCGAAGGGAAGTCGCTCGCGCTACTCTAGTGAAGTCCTGATCGTCATCCCGAGCGGAGTGGAGCGCAGCGAAACGCAGCCGAGGGATCCCGTGGCGTTTCTGGGAAGCGTGCAATCGGAGCTTCTCGTCAGCTCGACGGGATCCCTCGACTGCGCCTCCGGCTTCGCTCGGGATGACGACCGCGCGGGACCGCCTAACGACTCCAGCTCGGCTCGGTGATTTTGCCGAGGCCGCTGAGCACCTTGGTCTTCTGTCCGTTGATGGCGTCGACCATGTAGAGCGCGCCGCCCTGGGAGAAAATAAGGTGCCGCGAATCCGGGCCCCAGGCCGGATCTTCGCCGCTCGCGACGATGTGTTTATTTCCGCCGCCGACGTCCATGACCACGATCTGAAACTCGCCGCCCGAGCGCACGTTGAACGCGACCTTTTTCCCGTCCGGCGACCAATCCGGCTCGGTGCAATAACCGTAGCCGGTGGAAATCTGGCTGGCCGAGCCGCCACTCGCGGAGATGCGGTAAAGTTGCGGGCCGCCGGTGCCGTCGAACGAGTAGATAATCTCGTCACCGCCGGGCGACCAGGTCGGGCCCGACTCGACGCCGCGCGAGTGCGACAAACGCCGCGCGCTCCCGCCGCTGGCGCTGATCGTGTAGAGCTCGGGGTTGCCGTCTTTACTGATCGTTAGGGCGATGCGCCCGCCGTCCGGGGAGAAAGCGACGCCGCTGTTCGTGCCGGGATAGTTCGCAACTTTGTTCCGCGCACCGCTCCCGAGATCGATCACATAGGCATCAGCATAGCCGCTCTGGTAACCAGTGTAGGCGACCCGCCCGCCGTCGGGACTGATCGAAGGATGCACGCTGATCGTGTTGTCGTGCGTAATCTGGCGCACGTGGCTCCCGTCGTAGTCAGCGACGTAGACTTCTTTCTTGCCGCTGCGGGTGGCGATGAAAGCGATTTTGCTCCCGGCCAATCCTTTGCCGCCGGTGAGGGTTTCGATGATGTCGTTGGCGAACTGATGCGCGTTCGCACTCGCGCTGTCGCTGTAGGTTTTCGAAAGGACGGTGCCGCCGCCGTGATCGACGACTTGTCCCTGAAGACTCCCGCCGTCTGCGGTGCCCTTCACGACGAAGGAAGCCCCCGCGCCCCCGAGGCTGATCTGGCCGGAAGCGGTTAGATCCTTCTGCACGATCGAGGTCGCGCTCGCGCCTTCGCTGCCGCTCAAGCCGGCGACGTTCACGCTCAGTTTGTCGCCTTTGCTCACCGTGATCGTCGGCGTCTCCGCGGCGTTCGCCAGCGACCACGTCGTTAGGCAGAAAATCGCCGCCGCACTTGCTCGTAAAATTTGTCTCATTGTCCGGAAGTTAATTCGAAGTTGATGTTCACGTCATAATAATCGTCGCCCAGGCCGGCCGGCAACGAATCGACTTTTTTCACCCGCGCCGCGGCTGCGGTGACAGAGTCGTCGACGACGGAATTGCCCGATGACTTTGCGATCGAGTAATCGGTGATGCGGCCGTCTTTTTGAATCCGAATGTGCAGAAGAACGGAGAGCGTGTTGCTATGCACGACCGACGTCGGCTGCACCCATTCGCTGTGGTAGCGGTCCTGGAGCATCGAGCCATACCAGCCGAATTGGGAGGCGCCGCCGGCGCCTTTGCCGCGACCGCCGGAGCCGCCTTCGCCGGAGGTGTCGCCGGTGTCGCTGTCCCCTGCGGCGGTTGCTTTCTTCGCTGATTTCTCGCTCGCGAAATCTTCCTCGCTCTGGCTTGCCTTCTCCTTCGCGAGCGCAGCTTTGGCGACCTCTTTTTTCTTTGCGGTTTCTTTCTCTTCCTCTTCGTTTGGGGTTGGCTTGGCCTTCGGTTTCGGTGTCGTTTTTTTCTTCGGCGTCGGGGACGGCTTTGGCTTCGGCGTATGTTTCGGAGTCGGCTTCGGCGTGGGCTTTGGGGTTCGCTTGGGAGTCGGCGTCGGAGTTTCCGTGGGCTTCGGAGTGGGTGTCGGCGTTGGTGTTTCGGTTGGCGTCGGGGTGGGCGTTGCCGTCGGACTCACGGGAATTTCGATTTCGCTCTTCGCGGTCGGCAGCGCTTCCGGCGTCGCTTCCTCCACGGGTTCGTTAGGCGTGGCGACCGGGGTTTCTTCCGGCGTCGGCTCCGGAGTTTCCGCAGCAGCTATTTCCGGAAGGGCCGCGGCAGCTTTGCTCCCGCCCGCGCCGCCCTCCATCCAGACGATGTTTTTCGGCGCCGACTTCGGCGCATGGCTCCACCAAAGCAGGCCGAGCAAAACCACGACGTGGACCAGCCCGACGATCGTGACGTTGCGCCAGAAACGCGCGTCGCGGGTCATTTGCCCGGCTGCTCTTCCTGCGTCGCGATGCCGACTTTCGTGATCTCAGCGCGCTGCAACGCATCCATCAGGTTCACGAGTTTCTGCACCGGCAGATCGCGATCGGGGCGGATGACGACGGCGACATTCGGGTCGGCCGCTTTCAGGCTCGCGAGCCGCGCTGGCAACGCGGCCGCCTCGACCACCTCCTCATTCAGCCTAACGACTTCGCTCCGATCCATCGAGAGCATCTGCACGGCTGCGGGATTGATCGGCGCATTCGTCGTCCCGCTCGACGGGATAATGAGCACCTTGCTGTTCTCCATCAGCGGCGTGGTGATCATGAAAATGATCAGGAGCACGAAGGCGAGATCGAGCAGCGGAGTGATGTTGATCTCCGAGAGCGTTGAGAGGCTGGTGCGACTGGAATAGCGGCGCATGACTAGAGAGGAATGAGGAAAGCAGGAAAGCAGGAAGCTGCTGTAGACGTTTCGCTCTGCGAAACGCGGGTCTCGACGACGACGGCAGGGAAGCTCACATCCAAGCTCGCGCCTCCCAGAGGGAGGCGTCTACAACCTGCTTTCCTGCTTTCCGTAGCGATCTGCCTTTTCATCTCCGAAATTCCGAGGCGCGCGCGGACCCGTGCCCGACGTATTTGTGCTCGAACTCCGAGGCGAGTTCGGCGGCGAAGTTATCCATCTCCACGGTCATCGCGCGGATACTGGTAACGAGAAAATTGTAGCCAAACATCGCCGGGATCGCGACGCAGAGCGCAGTCACGGTCGTGATCAGCGCACCGGAAACACCGGGCGCCATCGCCGCGAGATTGGCGCTGCCCGCTTCGGCCACGCCGGTGAACGTATCCATTACGCCCCAGACCGTGCCGAGCAATCCGAGGAACGGCGCGCCGCTTACCGCGGTCGCGAGCAGGATCATTTGCGATTCGAGCTTGAGCGCGGTTTCGCCGACGGCGCGTTCCATCGCGGCGTTCACTGCGTGCATTTGTGCGGGCGTGATTTTGTCGGCGATCTCGAGCCGCGCACGAAAGGTCTCGTCCATTTCCGCCGAGCCGAGCAGGTGGAAGGTCAGCTCTTCGCAACCGGCGCGATAGACCTTAAAGACCGGCGAACCCGGAAAGCGCACGCTCGATTCGAAGAGTCGGAGCGGTTGCCGATCCTGCCGGAACGCGGCGAGGAAACGGCCGCTTTGCTTCCGCGCGAATTGGATCACGCGCATTTTCGTCACCATCACCGACCAGCTAAAGATCGAGCCAATGCAGAGGAAACCGAGGACGACCTTGCCCGCGACCGTGGCGTGCTCGAACGAAAAAACGAGCCCGCCGGCCGCGAGAAATCCGGGTGAAAAAAGTTCCGTCATCCGGGCGCCACTTTATAGCGGAAGTCGCGCGATGCGAAACTGTAGACGCAATGCCATCTGTAGACGCTTCGCTCTGCGAAGCGCGGGAGGAGATGTCGCCGTATATCGGCGCCGCACCCGCGTCTCCCAGAGGGAGGCGTCTACATGGATTCCGTGGAGATCGGCGCGGCTCGTATCTCCCAGCCGCGACCGATCGAGAAACTGTAGACGCTTCGCTCTGCGAAGCGCGGGAGGAGATGTCGCCCGTATATCGGCGCCGCACCCGCGTCTCCCAGAGGGAGGCGTCTACAGGATGTCGTCTACGGTTGTTGGAAAATCGGCGAGGTCCGGCGATCGCGAATCTTGCCGACGATGATAAAGGCGAGCCCGATTGCGATGAGAAAAAATGAGAAGAACTGTCCGCGCGTGAACCCCGCAATAAGAGACGCATCCGGTTCGCGAAAATATTCCACGACGATCCGGAAGATGGCGTAGCAGACGAAGAACAAACCGGTGAGCACGCCGTTCGGCTGGCGCGTCCGGGTGCGCACGAGCCAGAGGATCGCGAAGAGCACAACGCCCTCGAGCAGCGCCTCGTAGATCTGTGACGGATGCCGCGGGGTGAGGATGAAATGCAGCTTCTCGCGCAGGAGCGGATGGGTCTGCAGGCCACTGACGATTTCTTCCGGAGTCGTTAGGCTGGGCGCGACGGTTTGCGCGGCGAGGAGCGCGCGATCGGCCTCGGCGGCGTTAGCCGGATCGAGGATTTCCTTCGGGAAAAGCATCGCCCATGAGACCGTGGTGGGCCGGCCGTAAAGCTCGCCGTTGATGAAGTTCGCGCAGCGCCCGCAGAAGAGTCCAATCGGCGCCACGACCACGAGATTGTCGCCGAGATTCGTCCACGAAATCTTGTGCCGCCACGAGTAGTAAAACGTGTACGCGATCAGGCCGAGCATGCCGCCGTGGCTCGACATCCCGCCCTCCCAAACCCGAAAAATTGAGAGCGGATGCAAGAGCATTTCCGGCCGGTAAAAGAGGACGTAGCCGAGTCGGCCGCCGAGCATGACGCCGAAGAGCGCACCCCAGGTGATGAAGTCGCCGACCTGCTCGGGGCGGAGTTCGGTGTAGCCCCTAAGCGCGAGGCGGCGGAGGAGCAGAAACCCGAGGGCGAACGCTATGACGTAGGCAAAGCCGTACCAGCGCGGCCCGATGTTGCCCCAGAGGTGGAAGATGAACGGATCGAAATCGTCGAGGTAGTAGGCGAGCATCAGGCGCGCGAGCTTCCGCGAATTTCTGAAACCCAGCAAGCGGTCACGCGGCCGTCATCCCGAGCGAAGTCCCGCGGACGCGGGACGCAGTCGAGGGATCCCGTGGGGCGATGGTGAAGTGTGGCTGGACGGGGGAAGCGCAGCGGGGCTTCACGGCAGCCCGTCGGGATCCTTCGACTTCGCTGCGCTGCGCTCAGGATGACACCGTCTTTTTTGTTTGATCATCCGTCTGCCGGCGCGGCGCACCAGTTGTCACGCTGAACCCACGGATCGGTTGTCATCCCGAACCGGCGAAGCGCGGTGAGGATCTCGCAAGCGTTGCTCGACCCGACTTGGCCTAACGACGTCGCCAGACGCCTGTGAGATCCTTCGCCGTCTGCGCGGCTCAGGATGACAATGCTTTGCTCCGCCCTTTATTTGCGCGCGGCTTTTTCTCTCGGTCCGAAGATTTTGCGAAAACTTCGCGACCTTGCGCGAGCACCTCGCGGAGGAATGGCGCGGTCCGGCTCACGCGATTCTTCGCTACTTCCTCCGGCGTCCCGACGGCGACCACTTCGCCGCCTAACGAACCGGCTTCCGGTCCGATATCGACGACGTAATCGGCTTCCGCGATCACGGTCAGGTTGTGCTCGATCACGATCACGGTGTTCCCGTCATCGACGAGGCGATGGATGACGTTGAGGAGCAATTCCACGTCGGCCATGTGCAGGCCGATCGTCGGTTCTTCCAAGAGGTAGAGCGTTGATTTCGGCGTGCGCATCTTACGAATGCGCTCGTTCGTCGCGCGCGAAACGCCGCGCGTGAGTTTCGTCGCGAGCTTGAGCCGTTGCGCTTCGCCGCCACTCAGGGTCGGGCTCGGCTGCCCGAGTTTTAGGTAACCCAAACCGGTGTCGACGAGCAGCCCGAGCGGCCGCGCGATTTTCTGGTTCGCGGCAAAGAATTCCGCGGCCTGCGCGATCGTCATTTCCATCACGTCGCCGATGCTTCTGTCGTGATAGAGCACTTCGAGGGTCTGCGCGTTATAGCGTTTCCCACCGCAATCTTCGCACGGCACGTAGCTGCTCGGGAGAAAGCTCATCTCGAGCTTCAGCACACCCTGGCCGCTGCAGGTCTCGCAACGGCCGCCCTCGGTGTTGAAGGAGAACCGGCTCGAGGTGTAGCCGCGCACGCGCGAGACCGGCAACTGCGCGAAGAGATTCCGAATCTCGTCGAAGACCTTGATGTAAGTCGCGGGGGTCGAGCGCGAGGTTTTGCCGATCGGCGATTGATCGACTTCGTAGATAGCTTCGAGCGCGTCGGCGCCTTTCATTTTCGTCGTCACCTTGCTCTTGCGATCGAGCGCGTCGCGCACCGCCGGGAGCAGGACCGAGCGCATAAGGGTCGATTTCCCCGAGCCGGAAATACCGGTGATGACGGAGAGCCGACCGACCGGAAATTTTACGTCGATGTGCTTGAGGTTGTTGCTATGCGCGTCTTCGATCTCGAGCCAGTGAGCGACCTCGCCTAACGAGCGCCGCGATTTCCGCACCGGATGACAAAGCGGTTCGCGCAGGCAGCGGCCGGTCTGTGAAGCGCTCACTTCCTTGATGTCGCGCAACGTTCCCGCGGCCACGACTTCGCCGCCGTGCACGCCCGCGCCGGGGCCGAGATCGATGATGTAATCGGCGCGCCGCATCGTCTCTTCGTCGTGCTCGACGATGACGAGTGAGTTCCCTTTTTCGCGGAGCGCGGTGAGAGTTTCGAGGAGCCGCTCGTTATCGCGCGAATGGAGCCCAATCGTCGGCTCATCGAGAACGTAAAGGACGCCGCGCAGGTTCGAGCCGAGCTGCGCGGCGAGCCGGATGCGTTGCGATTCGCCGCCGCTGAGCGTCTTCGCGGAACGTCCAAGCTGCAGGTAACCGAGCCCGACGTTTTCCATGAAATGCAGCCGTTGCTCGATCTCTGGGACGACATCGGCCGCGATGATTTTGTCCGTGCCGCGGAAACGCAATTTGCCGACGAGCGCGAGCGCCTCCGCGGCTGAGCGCGCGGAGAAATGGTCCATCGTTTTTCCCTGCACGCGCACGTGCCGCGCGACCGCGTTCAGACGCGAGCCGTGACAATCCGGACACGGCGCCGCTTCGCCTTCTTCGACCGATTCAAACTGCCGCTCGGCATTGAGCTCGTTTTCGAGCGCCGAGTCGCCGGTTTCCTCTTCGTTCCGTTGGACTTTTTCGTTCCAGATTTCGCCGAAACCGTTGCAGGTCTCGCACCAGCCGTGCGGCGAGTTAAAGGAAAACAAACGCGGATCCAGTTCTTCGAACGCGCGGCCGCAACCCGGGCAACTCATCTCCGTGCTCATGACGGTGAGGCGATTTTTCGCGTCGAGCAGATGCGCGGTGCCGCGGCCGATCTGGAGTGCGCGCTGGACCAGATTGCGCGCCTTGAGAATGCGTTTCGCGTCGATCGCGCCGACGACGGCGTCGATCGTGTGTTCCTTGAAACGCTCGAGCTTTTGGAACTGCTTCAGCGGGATGAGCTGGCGATCGACGTAGAGGGTGTCGAAGCCCTGGCGCTCCGCCCAGCGCGCGACTTCGGTGTGGAAACCTTTGCGTGCTTTCACCAGCGGCGCGAGGACCTTGAGCGGACCGCGCCGCGCCGCTGCTTCCAGTTGCCTAACGATCGCGCCGACGCTCTGTTTTTCGACCGGGAGATCGCAGTCGGGGCAGAATTGTGTGCCCGTTTTCGCGAAGAGGAGTCGGAGAAAATGGTAAACCTCCGTGACCGTGGCGACGGTCGATTTCCCGCCGCCGCGCGTGACCCGCTGTTCGATCGCGACACTCGGCGGAAGACCTTCGATCAGGTCGACATCGGGCTTTTCAAGCTGCTCGACGAACTGCCGCGCGTAGGGCGACATGCTGTCGAGAAAACGGCGCTGGCCTTCCGCGAAGAGGAGGTCGAACGCGATCGTCGATTTGCCGGAACCGCTCAGGCCGGTGATGACGACCATCTTATCGCGCGGGATCGTTAGGCTGATGTTCTTGAGGTTATGCTCGCGGGCGCCGTGGATGGCGATGGCGCGGGAATTGGCTCCGCGATTTCCGTAGAGCGGCGGCGTTTCTGCAGCGCGCAGCATCTCGTCATCCCGAGCGAAGCGCAGCGGAGCCGAGGGATCCCGTTGAGTTTCTGGGAAGGAGTCGTGCAAAAGCTTTCCCGCAGATCGACGGGATCCCTCGACTGCGCCTTCGGCTCCGCTCGGGATGACATGCTTTAGATAACCACCCGTGTGTGAGCCGATGATCTGGGCAACGGCTTCCGGCGTCCCCGCTGCAACCAGTTTGCCGCCCTCCGCGCCGCCTTCCGGCCCGAGATCGATGATCCAATCGGCGCACTTCATCACCTCGAGATTGTGCTCGATCACGACGATCGAGTTTCCCAATTCCACGAGGCGCTGGAAGAGCCGGACGAGGAGCGCGACGTCGTCAAAGTGCAGTCCGGTCGTCGGCTCGTCGAAGATGAAAAGATCGCCGCGTTTCGTTGGATCAGCGCTGCTCTCGGCGAGGTGCCGAACGAGTTTGAGCCGCTGCGATTCGCCGCCGGAAAGCGTATTAAGAGGTTGGCCGAGACGGACGTAGCCGAGCCCAACTTCCTCCAGAACCGCCAGCGGTTGCGCGAGCGTTTTTTCTTCGCCTAACGACGTAAAAAATTTTACCGCCTCACTCACCGTGAGCTCGAGGAGGTCGTGGATCGAGCGGCCTTCCAGCTTCACCCGGAGCACGTGCGGCTGGAAGCGTTTGCCCTCGCATTCCGCGCAGCGCACGTAGAGGTCGCTGAGGAACTGCATCTCCACTTTTTCGAAGCCGGTGCCGCCGCAACGTTCGCAACGACCGCTCCCGGAGTTGAAGGAAAACGCGCTCGCGGTCAGCCCTTGCGCCATCGACTCCGGGAGCGCGGCGAAGAGCTCGCGCACGCGATCGTAAACGCCAAGGTAAAGGATCGGCGTCGAGCGCGGGGTGCGGGAAAGTTGTCCCTGATCGACCATCACGATCTGCCCGACGCGATGCGCGCCGGTGACGCTCTTGCAGGCACCGGCTTCCTCGCCCTGTTCGCCGCGGGCGCGGAGCAGGCCTTTGTAGAAGACGTCGTGAATGAGCGTCGATTTTCCGGAGCCGGAAACGCCGGTGACGCAGGTGAAAACGCCTAACGGAATCTCGACGTCAAGGTTCTGGAGGTTGTGCTCGGTCGCGCCTTTGATCTTGAGTGTGTGCGCGAATTCACGGCGCGTTTTCGGGATGGGGATGCTCTTGCGGCCGGAGAGATAGTCAGCCGTGAGCGAAGGACTCCGGGTAGCGCCCGCGTTCCGTGGGCTGGTCGCGGCATTCTGCCGCGACGAACTTTTGCGATCAGGTTGCGCTCCTCGTGCCGGCGTCGCGTCTGGCAAAGTTCGCGACGGCGGAACGCCGTCGACCAGGTCGCCGCGGCGACCGCTACCCAGCATCTCGTTCAGCGTCCCGTGGAAGACGAGCTCGCCGCCTTGCTCGCCGCGGCCGGGGCCGATGTCGATGAGGTTGTCGGCGGAGCGGATGATCGCTTCCTCGTGTTCGACCACGAGGAGGGTGTTGCCTTTGTCGCGCAGGTTATGCATCACGCGGACGAGCCGGCCGACATCGCGCGGATGAAGACCGACGCTCGGCTCGTCCATTACGAAAAGCGTGTTCACGAGCGACGCGCCGAGGCAGGTGGTGAGATTCACCCGCTGCACTTCGCCGCCGCTCAAGGTCTTCGTGGAGCGATCGAGCGTGAGGTAGTTGAGGCCGACTTCGCAGAGATAACTGAGCCGGGTGACGATCTCGGCGCGGAGCATTTCTGCGGCGGAGTCGTTCGGCGGAATCGTCAGGCTGGTGAGGAAGTCGCGCGCTTCCGCGATCGGGAGCGCAGCGTATTCCGGGAGGGTAAAAGCGATGTCATCCTGTCTCACGAGTCGATAATTCAGCGTCTCCGGCTGGAAACGGCCGCCCGCGCAGCTCGGGCAATTCGTGTAGGCGCGATAGCGGCTCAGGAGCACGCGCACGTGCATTTTGTAGGTCTTGCTCTCGAGCCATTTGAAGAATCCGCGGACGCCGTACCAGCGATCGGTCTCGTAATCTTCCTCGCTGTATTCGCCCCCGCCTTTCTCGCCTTCGATGATGAAATCCTGATCGTGCTTCGGCAGTTCCTCGAACGGCAGATGCACGTCGATCTCCTCTCGAGCACAGGCGCGGAGGAGGTCCTTTTGCGACTGGCCCATCTCCTGTCCGCGAAAAACGCGGATCGCGCCCTGCGCGATCGAGAGCGAGCGATCGGGGATCGCGCGGGTGTAATCGACCGCGATCGTGCGCCCGAAACCGCGACACTCGGGGCACGCGCCTAACGGATTGTTGAAGCTGAAGAGTCCGGGCGTGGGCGGGCGAATATCGAGGTCGCAATGCGCGCAATGCCAGCCGGTGGAGAACGGGTGCGCTTCCTTCGTTTCGAGGTCGACGAAGTTGATCCGGTCCTTGCCGAAACGGAGCGCGGTCTCGAGCGACTCGACGAGCCGGGCGCGCGACTCAGCGTTAATCGTTAGGCGATCCTGGATGACCTGGACGCGCGCGCCGAGGCGGATGTCTTTGCGATCGGTATCGGTGCGGACGACCTCGCCGTCGAGCCAGATGCGGAGGTAGCCTTGCTGCTGGAGGAAGGCGAAGAAATCGCTCGGATCGGTTTTTGCCGGAACGGTGATCCAGAAGGTGAGGAGGCCGGTCGTGGAGTTCTCCCCGGTTTCACTGTCATCCTGAGCGGATCCCGCGGAAGCGGGAGGAGTCGAAGGATCCCGTGGAGTTTCTGGGAAGCCTTCGCGCAGGAGCTTCTCAGCAGCGCCACGGGATCCCTCGACTCCGTTTCGCTTCGCTCCACTTCGCTCGGGATGACAGGCGGGGTCGGGCGCTCCGTATTGCGCGAAGATTTCGTCAGCGATCGACTTCGCGGTTTCCGGGCGGATTTCACGCGCGCAACTCGGGCAAAATGCGCGCGCCACTCGCGGCATGAGGAGCTTTAGGTAGTCGTTGATTTCCGTCATCGTGCCGACGGTCGAGCGCGAGCTTTTTACCGAGTTCGATTGCTCGATCGCGATCGCCGGCGGGATGCCGCGGATTTCGTCGACCCGCGGCTTGTCCATGCGGTCGAGAAATTGCCGGGTGTAAGGACTGAACGTCTCGACGTAACGGCGTTGGCCCTCGGCGTAGATCGTGTCGAAGGCGAGGGAGGATTTACCGCTTCCGCTCGGGCCGGTGACGACGGTTAATTCCCCGAGCGGCAGGTCGAGGTCGAAGCCTTTGAGGTTGTTCTGGCGCGCCCCGCGGATCTCGATGCAGCCGCGATCGGCGGGGGCCGTGACGCAGGGTTTTTTGCCGTTGGTGGAAGCCACCGACGACAATCGTTTCCCCGCGCGAAAAGCGCAAACTTTGGAGCGGAAAACGGGGAAGATGAATAAGGAAAGCAGGAAAGCAGGAAGGGAGAGGAAGCTATTTCGGACGGCTGATTCTCTCTCTTTTCCTGGGTTCCTGCTTTCCTGATTCATCCCATCTTGATGATTTTTTCGAGCTCGCGTTGGAGCGCAGCGTTGGCTTCGGCGTCGTTTTCGTGGCCCCAGACGGCGAGCTCGAACATGCGCGCGCCGCGTTCGCGTTTGCCGGCCCAGGCCGCGCGCAGACGGCCGGTGGCGGTCCAGTCTTCGGTGGTCGCGGTCGTCGCAGAACGTCCATCCCAGTAGCAGTATAAAATGTGCAGCGGCCGGCCGTTGTCGTCGAAGCGATAGGAACGAATTGGCAGGCTAATCCCGTTCACCTTCGTGAGGCGAAGGCCGCTTTCCGCTTTCATCGTTAGGCCGCTCGCGGGGAGGCAGATGTCGGGGCGATGATTTTTCACGAAGAGCGCCGCGGTTCTTCCCGGGAGCCAGTGGAAGGAAAACATCATCCAGCGGCGATCATCGGCCGAGCGCCAGGTGGCGGCGCCGCCTTCGTTGTAGCGGAGCAGTTCCTCCGCGGCGGCGGCGATGGGCTGCGGCTGGTAATCGGATTCGCTCGTCGGCCAGGCGACGCTCCAGGGCGTCGCAGTGTCAGCGGAGTGCGGCGCATACCAGAGAGCCGCCGCGATCTCGATCAGGCTCAGCCAAACGAGGAGCGTGAGCGGCCAGCGAAGACTGAGGGTGGGCGCGGCCGCGACGGTTTTGCGGGGCGGGGGCGTAAGGTTTTTAGGTTGAAGGCAAAGACTCATCAACCAGAGCCCGAAGAGACAGATCCCGAGAATCGTGAATCCCGCCGGGTCGTGCCAGCGCCCGATCGCCGCGACGCCCTGATCGGCCGCGACTTGGCAGAGCAGGAAAGTGCGCCCGATGTTGCAGACAAACGCGAGCGCTGCGCCGGCGAAGACGAGGAGCACGCGCCGGCTCGCGCTCATGCGATAAAACGCGCCCAGAAACAGCGCGACCATGAAGGTCGCCTGGAGCGAGCGCACGCCGGTGCAGGCGTCGTCGATCCCGACCTGGCCGGTGCTCAACTCGATGACGTTGCCGTGCTGGACTGCAAGCGTGCCGATGAAATTGAGGAGGCCGATGGTGATCGCGGCGTCGGCGCGCATGAGATGTTGCACGACAAAATGCTCGAGCTGCACCGGCCACGGCACGGCGACGAGGAAGAAGAGAATCGGGAAAGCGAAGAGCCGCAGCCAGGCGCGCCCGCCGGCGAGATAAATTCCGCCTAACGAGATCGCGACGACCGCGAGGGCCATGCCCCAATCGAGCAAACGCCAGTCCGGATTCGCGACCGCGACGAGGCGGGCGGGGAAGAGCGCCAAGGCCGCGACCACCATCAGCGCCATCGTTAGGCGTGGAGCGACGGACGCGGTCCCGTCGGTGTTTCTGAAACGGGGACGACACGGCGGGCGTCCCTCCAGAGCGGAGCGTTGCACCCAGCGTTGCCAGAAAAGAAACGCCGCGAGAAACGGGACCGTCCAGCCGTAGCCGTATTGCGGATTCAGCGTCCACTCGCTTGCGAGTTGGTGGATGATTTCCAGCCAAAGAAACGCGAACGCGAGCGCGACGCAGACGAGCGGCCACGCGCGCAGTCCGGCTCCGGCGAGCGCAGGCGCCGGGAGCGCCGGGGCTTCCGCGGTGGAATGGGACATGCTATTTTCCTAGCAGCTTGTGCGCCCCGACGCCACTCGGCGGCGGGCCCGGCTACTCGACATGGCGCACCCAACTGACGAACGCGAGATCACGCTGCGAAGGACCGAGCGGGTCTATGTCCGGCTGGCGTTAGGCATTATTCTCGGGCTCGTCCTGCTCGTCGCGGCTTCCTGGGGCGGGCGGCGTTTTTATGTGCGCTGGCAGGAGCATAAGCTGATGCGCCAGGCGCATGTCGCCTTCGATAAGGCCGATTTGCGTTGGGCGGCGATGGCCGCGCAACGCGCCTACGCGCTGGATCCGAACAGCGTGGATGCCTGCCGAACCCTCGCCGATATCGCGCAGCGGCAGGGCGGCAACCAGGCGATCGAGTGGCGCCGGCGCGCGGTCGCGATCGACCCGTCGTCGGTCCCCGACCGGCTCGCGCTCGCCAACACCGCGCTTCATTTTCAGCAACCGGCGATCGCTGCGGAAGCGCTCGCGCCGATCCCGGCCGCGCAGCAAAACGATGCCGGCTACCAGGCCGCGATGGCGCGGATCGCCCTGACGAAAAACGACACCGCCGCGGCGCGCACTCATTTAACGGCCGCCGCCCAGTTTGCGCCTAACGATCCGCAACCCGCGCTCGAGCTCGCGGAATATCAACTTCACTCCGACGATCGGGCCGAGCGCGCGCTCGGGCACGCGGCGGCGACGAAGCTAAAGAGCAACCCGAAGGTCGCGCTCGATGCGCTGCACGTGTTGCTCACGAGCACGCTCGGGCGCCGCGAAGATGACGAAAGCGTCGCGCTGGCGAAGGAATTGGAAGCATTCCCGGAGGCGCCGCCGGCGGACCGCCTGCTCGCCCTTGGAGTTCTGAAGCAATTCAACGATCCGGCTTTCATCACCGCGCTCACGCGGCTCGAGGCGGAGTCGAAGGACTCCGCGGACTCGGCGGCGCGGCTGATCAACTGGATGAACAGTCGGGGACTGTCCTTGCTCGCGCTTCACTGGAGCCGGGAGTTGCCGCCGGAGATGCTCGGCAATCTGACGCTTCGTTTCGCGCTCGCCGATGCCTACGTGCAGGCGCGGGATTGGCCGGCGCTGACGGCGATGTTGAAACGCGGGTCGTGGCAAGGGGTAGAGGCGTTCCGGCTCGCTCTCCAGGCGAAAGTCGCGCGCGAGACGGGCGACTACGACACCTGCGAAAAGGATTGGGCGGAAGCGGTCGCGAAAGCTGAGAACCACAACGAGCGGCTCGATATCCTGCAGCGGCTGGCGTTCCAATGGCATTGGCCGGAGAAAGGCGTCGCGGTACTCTGGTTGCTCGCGGAAAATCCCGGGACGAAACAGTCCGCCCTCCAGGCGCTCTATAGTCACTATGCGGCCGCGCGCGACACTTCGGGGTTGTATCGCGCGCTGACCCGGCTCGTCGACGTGCTGCCGGACGATCCGCTGGTGAAAAATAACTACGCGCAGATCTCGCTCCTGCTTCACGCCGATCTCGTCCGGGCGCAGATGCTCGCGCACGACGTCCACGAAGCGCACCCGGCTAATCCCGCATTCGCCTCGACTTATGCGTTCTCGCTTTTCCAGCACGACGACCTGAAAGGCGCGCTCAAGGTGATGGACGCGCTCACGCCCGCGCAGTTGCAGGACCCGTCGGTCGCGACCTACTACGGCATCATTCTCGCCGCCGCCGGGGAAAAACCGGAAGCTGCCAAGTTCCTCGACGCCGCGGGCCGGGCGAAGCTCCTGCCCGAGGAAGAAGCGCTCGTAGCGCAGGCGCGGCGGACGTTGGCGCGACTGAAACCGGGCAGCGGCACGTGACCTGCTAAAAGGGCAAGTGACGGTAAGCGTCGCCGCCGCAGGGTTCATGGGGGAATGGCGGCGGCGCTGCCGTTTGAAGCTCACTGGAACGATGGGATTGCGCCTAACGATTTGCTTCTGATCGCGGCCGCGGAAACCGCGAGCGCGGGACCGATCGATTTCACCCCGACAGAAGGCGCCCGCACTTTGGAGGGAGTCGTCTTCAAGCAATTGCGCTTCCACCAGGATGGCCGCGTCGTGACCTATGAACCGCCCGCCGGCTGGAAATACAGCGGCGACTCGGGCGGCAAGCGCCTGACGCCGCCGGATATCTCGCAGGCGCAGGCCACGGTGCAGGAGGTGCCACTGCCCACGCCGCAGGTTTTCGATGAAGCGACGACGAAACAGCTGCAGCAACTGGTCCTCAGTTCCGTCCCGGGCGGCGCGCTCAACGTCGCGGTGCTTGCGGAAGAGAAAACCCCGCTCCGGATTCATCTCCAGGAGACCTATGGCGTCACGATTGGGTATAGTTTTCTCGGCCAGGAATACGTCGCGAACGTCCTCTTCGCGAACCTCGGTGAGACGCAGGTGCGGTTCCGCACGGTCGCGCGGAAGGCGGATTTCGAAAAGGTCTGGCGCGGTTTCCGCGGCAGTCTTTTCACCCTCGTGTGGGAATAAGCGGTGCCTCGGAAACTGGGTCATTCCGAGCGGAGCGGAGCGCAGTCGAGGAATCCCGTGGAGTGAGCTTAAAGGTTTCGCCACGGGATCCCTCGACTCCGCCTCCGGCTCCGCTCGGGATGACACGACTTTTTAGGCGCTTATTAAAGGAAACGCCGAAGACTTCTAGTGCAGGGCGAGCGTTTGGGGCGACCCGCCTGCCGCTACACGGATTTGCGGCGCGTTGGGAATAAATTCTAGCCTAACGAATCTCAGTTTCTCGTGAGGCTGTGTGCGCTTTTCCCCGCTCTTTTCGCCCTCGGCACGACCGCGGCGGCGGCCGCTCCGCTCGAGATCGGCGGCGGGAAGATCGACGTGCTCTTCGACGAACCGGCGCCCGCTTTCCCGCAAAAGCTCGCGCTCGCCTGGATCGAAACCGCGGCACGCGCGGTCACTAGTTACTACGGGCGTTTCCCGGTCGCGCACGTGGTCGTGCGAGTGCGCGCGACGGCGGGCGATCGGATCGAAGGCGGGAAGACGTCTGGCGCCCGCGACGGCGGCCGGATTACGGTTGAGGTCGGGCGGGGGACGACCGCGGCGCACTTCCAGCGCGACTGGCTCATGACGCACGAGATGGTGCACCTCGCGTTCCCGAGCGTGAGCGAATCGCAGCACTGGATCGAGGAGGGAATCTCGACCTACGTCGAGCCGATCGCGCGCGCGCAGGTCGGGGCGTTGCGGCCGGAGCAAGTCTGGGCGGACCTCGTGCGCGACCTGCCGCAAGGCCTCCCGGGAGCGGGCGATCGCGGGCTCGATTTCACTCCCACGTGGGGCCGGACTTACTGGGGCGGCGCGCTTTTTTGCCTGCTCGCGGATGTGGAAATTCGGCGGCGCACCAAGAATGCAAAAGGGTTGCAAGACGCGCTCCGGGGCATTCTCGAAGCGGGCGGGAGGATTTGGGAAGACTGGGAACTCGAGCGCGCGTTGCGAACGGGAGATGAGGCGACAGGCGTTCCGGTTTTACAGGAGCTCTACGCGAAGATGCGCGCCGCTCCCGCGCCGGTGGAACTCGACGATCTCTGGCGCCGGCTCGGGATTTTACGGCAGGGCAGAACCGTCACGCTCCAGCACGACGCACCGCTTGGCGCAGTCCGGCGGGCGATCGTGCCGGAACCGTAAATCGCGATGGCGTGCGTCCGCGGTCTGGCTATAAACGCATCACCCTGCGGGAATAAAATCAGGCCATGACCTATCTGATCTTCGTGCTTTTTCCGGAAGGATCCGTTTTTCTCCTGCTCCCCCCACGCCCAATTTATCCGGACCGGCCTCGATTCTTTCGAGGGATTTCCGTTGCCGGATGAAAAACCAAAACAGAAAGATAAATATGAAATCAAAAACCATCCTCGCCGGCGCAGCTATCGCCGGTTTAATGAGTGGCTCGTTCGCCGTCCAGGCGCACGCGGCCAATGTGGTCAGCAAAGCCGGTGTTTCGCTCAGTCAAATGGGCGACAAAGGTGAGAAGGACGTTCACTCCTGCAAAGGCGAGAACTCCTGTAAGGGCAAAGGCGGTTGCAAAACCGGTGACAACGGCTGCAAAGGCAAGAACTCCTGCAAAGGACAGGGCGGTTGCGCGACCGACGGAAGCCATCCGGCCGAGGAGAAATAGCACCTCCGCGTGCGCGCTTCGGCGCGCAACGCCAGAGAGACGGAGTCCAATCCTCCGCTTCTCTTTCTCCCGGCTTCGACCGCAGAAGAAGGACCGCGGATTTCGCGGATAACGCTGATGGGAAGCGTGTTTGTCTTCTCCCATCCGTGAAATCCGCGTAATCCGCGGTTAAAAAAATAACGTCAGCCATGCCCGCTAACCCATTCAATAACTTCCAGGATCTCGGCATCGGCATCGGCCTGCGCGTGCCGCATTACCGGCACATCCTGGAGAAGAAGCCGGTCGTCGATTGGTTCGAGATCATCTCGGAAAATTTCATGGTCGATGGCGGGCGACCGCTCGAAGTGCTCGACCAGATTCTCGAGCAATACCGCGTCGTGCAGCACGGCGTGGCGATGTATTTCGGCTCGGCTGACCGGCTCAGCCGCGAGCACTTAAAAAAGATCAAGCGCCTGGTGAAACGGACGAACACGCCGTGGCTAAGCGATCATCTTTGCTGGGGCAGCGTCGATGGCCGTTATACCCACGACCTGCTCCCGATGCCCTACACGTTCGCGGCCGCGAAAACGACCGCGGAGAACATCCGCGAGGCGAGCGATTTTCTCGAGGTGCCGATCTGCGTGGAGAACGTCAGCAGCTACGCGGAATTCCACGCTTCCGAGATGACCGAGTGGGAATTTTTATCGGAAGTCGTCGAGCTGGCCGATTGCGGAATTCTCCTCGACGTGAACAACATTTACGTCTCCTCGCAGAATCACAGCTTCGATCCCTACGATTACCTGAACAACGTCCCGCACCATCGGGTCGGGCAGATCCACATCGCGGGGCATTCGAAGTTTGAGAAATACATCCTCGATACCCACGATCACCCGGTGCTCGATCCGGTCTGGAAGATGTACGCGCATGCCCTCAAGCTCGTCGGCAAAACCGCGACGCTGTTGGAATGGGACGACCGGATTCCCAGCTTCGACGAGGTCCATCATGAGGCGCTGAAAGCGAATCAATTTGTCGAAAAACAAACCCAAAACGCCGCGGCCTAACGAGAACCCGGTCGGCTCGCGGAAGCAGTTGAAAGAACTGCAAACGCTGATGGCGACGGCCGTCTTTCGCCCGCTCAACGCGCACGACGGAATGCAGGCGCGCTGGACCGATGGCGGGAGCACCAGCGCGGTGGCTGAGAGTTTTATTCGGCCGAACGATCGCCTAACGAGTTTCGAGCGGTTGGAAATCTACAACCGCGTTTACTGGTTTCGCGTCCTCGATTGTCTTTACGACGATTATCCCGGGCTGCGCGCGATCGTGGGCGAGCGGAAGTTCATGAAGCTCGCCACCGCGTATCTGGCGAAATATCCCTCGGAGTCGTTTACCCTGCGCAATCTTGGTTCGCGGCTGGAAAAGTTCCTCCGCGAAGAGCCGCGCTGGCTCGCGCCGAACGAGGAGCTGGCGCTCGACATGGTCCGCTTCGAGTGGGCGCAGATCGTCGCCTTCGACGATCCGGCTTTACCCAAGATCACCACCGACGACCTGCTCGACACCGCGCCCGCGCAGCTCCGGCTCGGCTTGCAGCCTTATTTGTCGTTGCTCCGGGTGAACTTCGCGGTCGATAAATTTTTCGCCGCGGTGAAGAAGCGCGAGGCCGACACCTTGCGCAGCGAAGCAAGCAACACGCCCGACGCCATGCCGCAGGCGACCGTGCGCAAACGCCGGCCGCGGCTCCCGAAGCGCGAGCCGGTTTTCCTCGCGATTCATCGCTACGACAACCTGCTCTACTACAAGCGGCTCGAGCCGGAAGCGTTTGCGATTCTCGAAGGTTTCGCGCAGGGCCAGACAGTGGAAGAAGCCTGCGTCGCCGCGCTCGGGGCTTCGACCCGGACCGACATCGATTGGTCGCAACAGATTCAGGAATGGTTCCATGACTGGTCCGCGCTCGGCTGGTTTTGCCGGCCAAAAAAATGAGCGCACTGCTGCCAAAACTCTACGGCTGGCTGATCGCGGTGGGGAATGCCTTGCGCTCGCCGGTGCTCTTAATCATCCGGCTTTATTGGGGCTGGGAATTTTTCCTTACCGGCAAAGGCAAGCTCTCGGACTTGTCGAAGCCGGCGGAATATTTCGCGAGCCTCGGAATTCCGTTCCCGCACGTGCAGGCGGCGCTGGCGGCGAGCGTCGAGTGCTTTGGCGGATTGCTTCTGCTCGTCGGACTGGCCTCGCGGCTGGTTTCGATTCCGCTCATGATTTTGCTCACGGTCGCGTATTGCACCGCCGATCTCGAAGCCCTGCGCGCGATCTTCTCCGAGCCGGATAAGTTCACCGGCGCGGCTGAGTTTCTTTTCCTCTTCGCGGTCGTGATCGTTTTCGTTTGCGGGCCGGGCGCCTTCTCGCTCGACGCGCTGCTCGCGCGGTATTTTCGGCGCAAGGATGATCGTTAGGCGAATTGTTCGCGCGACCTGTAGACGTTTCGCCCTGCGAAACGCGGGGGTGGGGTCGATCGCAAAGTTTCCCGCGCGCGGTGCTTTCTCCTGCGCTTCACAGAGCGAAGCGTCTACAGCGGAATAAGTGGCGGAGTTGGCGGCTCCAAAAAGACGGCCAAGTCCACCCGATGAAAATTACTCACATCCTGCAAGCCGGCAGCGGCTTCAAAGTTCTCGAAACCACCCAGCGCAGCCAGACCGGGCTCCTCACTTTGGACCGGGACGAAGCGAGCAGCGACGATCCCAGCGTGCACGACGCGAGCGATCAGGTGCTGGTGGTTTTGCAGGGCGTGGTCACCGCCGAGATCGGCGGCGAGCGCAAGGAGTTGAAGGTGGGCGACGCCGTTGTGGTCCCGGCGAAGACGCCGCACCGATTCGTCAATCGCGGTGAAGAGCGCGCGGTCACTTTCAGCGTTTACGCCGGACCGGCTTTCCCGCCGGATAAGGAGAGCGATTAGCGATGAATTCTCCATCCTCCCCGTCTTCGAAATCGGCTTCGATTGGCATCGGCAGAGTTTTTCTGATCGGGCTGGGCGCGGGGTTTTTCGCGACAGTGGTCAAGACGGTCTGCGAATTAATCTCGGCGCCGCGCGCGCCCGGCGTGCCTTCGCCGCTGGCCAACGCGATCGACGCGGTCGCGATGGGAATCACCGGGCATCCCGTGGACGAGCCGACTAAGAAGATTCTCGAGCCGATCGTGCACTTCGTGTTCGGGATGGCGACCGGCGGCGTTTACGCGGTGCTGGTGCGCGAGTTCACCCTCGTTAGGGCAGGTTACGGCGCGCTCTTCGGGATTTGTTTTTGGCTCGGCGCGCACGAGATCGGGCTGCCCTTGATGAACCTCTCGCCCACGCCCGCGCGGATGACGCTCTGGGAGCAGGGGAACGAGTTCGTCTCCCACATCTTCTTTGGTTTCGCGCTCGAATTCGCGCGGCGCTTTCTGGGCCGCAAAGCGGCCTAACGATCCCTGTTTTCTGGCCCGAAGCGATGACGCCGACTGATTCTTACGACATCATCATTATCGGCACGGGGGCGGGCGGCGGCACTCTGGCGCAGCGGCTCGCGCCGAGCGGCAAGCGCATCCTTATTCTCGAGCGCGGCGGTTTTCTCCCTCGGGAAAAAGAAAACTGGGAGGCCAAGGCGGTCTTCCAGGAGATGCGGTATCACACCGCGGAAACCTGGTACGATCGCGACGGCAATAGCTTCATGGCGCACACCGGTTACTTCGTGGGCGGGAACACGAAGGTCTATGGCGGCGCGATGTTTCGTCTGCGCGAGCGGGATTTTGAAACGGTCCAGCACAAGGGCGGCCTCTCGCCGGAGTGGCCGGTTAAATATCGCGATTTCGCTCCGTATTACACGCAGGCTGAGGCGCTCTACGATGTGCACGGCGAGCGCGGGGTCGACCCGACGGAGCCGCCGATCGCGAGCGATTATCCGTTTCCGGCGCTGCCGCACGAGCCGCGCATCCAGGAACTATTCGATCGCCTAAGGAAACGCGGGCATGCGCCCTTCAAGCTCCCGCTCGCGGTCAAGCGGTTGACCGACGACCCGCTGCACAGCCCGTGCATTCGCTGCAGTACCTGCGACGGCTTTCCCTGTCTCATCCACGCGAAGGCTGATTCCGACGTGAACGGTATCCGGCCCGCGATGACGCAGCCTAACGTCACTCTCTTGTTGCAGGCGAAGGTGACGCGGCTGCTGACCGAGAAAAGCGCGCACGAAATTTCCGCGGTCGAAGCGGAGGTGAACGGCGAGCTACGGCGTTTTCGCGGCGACATCGTGGTGGTCGCAGCGGGCGCGATTAATTCGGCGGCGCTGCTTTTGCGGAACGCGTCGGACGCTCATCCTCACGGGCTGGCGAACTCTTCCGACCAGGTCGGGCGCAATTACATGCGCCACGTCAACGGCGCCATGCTCGGCCTGAGCCGGCGGCGCAACCCGGTGATTTTCCAAAAGACGCTGGCCATGAATGACTATTACTGGGGCGACGACGATTTCCCTTTTCCGATGGGACACATCCAGCTCCTGGGCAAAACCAGTCGCGGCATCGTCGCGGCGGACGCGCCCTTTTTTGCCCCGGGGTTTGTGCTCGACCAGATGGCAAAACATTCGATCGATTGGTGGCTGACTGCGGAGGACCTGCCCGATCCCGAGAATCGCGTGACCGTCGATCGCGACGGCGCCATTCATCTGAGCCAGCGCGACCGTTACCACGAGCACTTCAACCGGCTCGTGCGGCGTTGGAAAAGCGAGCTGAAGCAGGTCGACGCCGACGGCTGTTTTCTGCCGCTCTCGTTTTATCTCTCGAAGAAGATTCCGACCCTGGGCGTGGCTCATCAGAATGGCACCTGCCGCTTCGGGGAAGATCCGAAGACGTCGGTGCTCAACGTTTTTTGCCAGACCCACGACGTCGATAATCTCTACGTGGTGGACGGGAGTTTTTTCCCGTCGTGCGGCGCGGTCAATCCCAGCCTGACGATCGCGGCGAACGCCTTGCGGGTGGGTGATCATCTGCTGGAACGGCTTCGTTAGGCGTGAAGGCGTCGCGGGGCTTCCGGGTAGCGCACGCGTTCCGCGGGCTGGTTGCGGTGTTTCACCGCGACGAACTTTTTCTAGACGCTTCGGTTGTGGGAGGGGGTCACGGTTCTCGGAAAGTTCGCGACGGTCGAACACCGGCGCCAGCCCGCGGGACACGGGGGCTACCCCGCGGGGTGGCGCGGGGTGGGGGGCTTTTTCTTGACATGGCGGGGGCT
>JBBSUP010000044.1:0-26887 GCA_038234295.1 Chthoniobacterales bacterium | reverse complement strand
CAGCAACACTTCGGGCACGACCGGAACCGGGGCGCCTTTCTTGCGCAGCTTTTTCTCGAGCGCGCGCTGTTGTTTCGCGATCTCCTGTTGGCTGATCTCGAGTTGACCTTTGAGATCCGTGCGCCGCATGCGCCGGCGCAAGAGCCCGAGCCGCGCCGCGACCACCGCGCGCTTCGTCGCGAGGACCGTTTGCCTGACGAGATGAATCGGCCGCAATCCGGTCATGAGGATGAGGCTGGTGAGATAAATCCCGAAGAGGACGATGACGGAGCCTTTGCCGAGGAAGAAGCGAAAGAGATGCCGCCCGATGACGTCGCCGACCCAGCCGCCGGGCCCGCGGATTTGAAAGACATCGCGCCAGTCGCGCAGGAACCAATGCTGCAAATGGAGCAAGCAGGCACCGGAGATGATGAAGAGCGCGATCCAACCGAGACGACGGCTGATTTTCAATTCGCCGTACAACAGCTTCGCGCCGCCAAAACCGAGGATCGTGACCGCGAGAAGATACGAGGCCGCGCCGATCATGAAGTAGCAAATCCCGGCGATGATCGCGCCGACCGGGCCGAGAAAATTTTGCGCCGACCGATTCGGCGCAGAGGTGACGTTAAGGAGCGGGAACCAGGTCGGGATGTCCTTCGGGACGTAAGAGATCAGGGCAAAGAAAAGCAACGTCCCGACCCCGAGAAGGATGAGGGCGTAGACTTCATTCCATGCATTGTGCTGAGTGCGTTTGGCCACCGCGCTCCCATAGTAGTCGGGCCGATGTCGCTTTCAATTTCCAATATTGCAGGCGCGGCGCGGGACTTTCGCGGGCAATTCTGTTAGGCACTGGATTTCCGCTGAAAAAGGAAGAAATTTGAGGTCGCCAAATTCCCTTTTATGAAATCCAGCCTCCGTTTTTGCCTCTTTGTTTTCCTCGCCATTTCCGCTACTCCATGGTCCGCAACCGCGTCGCCCGGCGATCTCGACCTGAGCTTCAGCACCGACGGCAAGGTTCTCACCGATTTCTTTGGTCACGATGATTCTGGCAGCGGCGTCGTCATCCAGAGCGATGGGAAAATCGTCGTCGTTGGACATGCCGAAAAGACCGCGAGTCCGGACTCGGCGGATTTCGCTCTTGCTCGCTACAATCCCGACGGCACGCTCGATGGCAGCTTCGGCACGGGGGGAAAAGTCACGACCGATTTGGGGAGTCCTCAAGATCTTGGGCGCGATCTCGCGCTACAGGTTGACGGCAAAATTGTGGTTGTCGGCTTTTTCCAGAATGGCACTGACTCTGCCTTCGCGCTCGCCCGTTACACGACCAGCGGAAAGCTCGACCCGACCTTCGGCCAGGGCGGCAAGATCTTGACGCATTTCCCGGGCGCGCCGTCGAGCCAGCGCTCGAGATGGATCGTGATCCAAAGCGACCAGAAAATCGTCGTTGGCGGTTCGGTGGTAAATAACTCCACCGGCCAGGACTTCGCCCTCGTGCGCTACAATCCCAACGGCAGCCTCGACTCCACTTTCGGCACGGCGGGATTCGTCACGACGAACGTCTCCTTTGGGTTCGATTCCTCACAGGCGGCCGTGATCCAAAGCACCGGCAAGCTGGTGGTGGCCGGCTTCACCGACGTCTTTGATGTGCCTACCCAGACCAGCTCCATTCAGTTTCTCTTTGTCCGCTACAAAACCAACGGAGCCGTGGACACGAGTTTCGGTTCAGACGGGACGGGCACGATCATCACCGCCTTCTCCGAAGGGCAATCGGTGCTCACAGGGCTCGCGCTCGCGCCGGATGACAGCGTCATCGGCGCTGGGTCGCTCCAAGGGATCGGTCAGGATCCGAACTTTATCGACCGCTTCGCGCTGGCGAAGTTGAGCGCGAACGGAACCCTTGATTCCACTTTTGGCGACGGGGGCAAGGTCACGACCGCTTTCGGCCCGGACACCCAAGCGGACGCGGTCGCGGTCCTGCTCCAGCCCGATGGAAAAATCGTGCTCGGCGGCGGCTCCCGGGCCGGAGATGCCCCGTCGGATTTTGCGCTGGCTCGCTACAACTCTGACGGCACCCTCGATGATTCCTTTGGCCAGAACGGCCTCGTGACGACTGCGATCTCGACCGGCTTCGATTCTGCGAATAGCCTCGCGCTTCAGACTGACGGCAAGCTCATCGCCGCTGGGAATGGCGGCGTGAACTTAAACTTTGCCGTCGCCCGTTACGAGACCGGTTTGGTCGCGACCAAAGCGCTTAATCTTTCCACCCGCGCGGTCGTCGGCACAGGCGACGACGCGCTCGTCGGCGGGTTCATCATCACCGGCACCGATCCGGAGCCGGTGTTGCTGCGCGCTCTCGGGCCGTCCTTGTCGTTAGGCAACACCGGCGCGCTCGCCAATCCGGTGCTCGAATTGCACCAGCCCGACGGTTCCGTGGTGACGAACGATAACTGGAAAGACACCCAGAAAGCGGCGATCAACGCCACCGGTATTCCGCCGACCAACGACCTCGAGTCGGCGATCGTCGCCATGCTCGATCCCGGCCTTTACACCGCGATTGTGCGCGGGAAAAACGACGGCACCGGCGTCGGTCTGGTGGAAATTTACGACCTCGGCGGCGTGAGCGGCACGCAGCTCGCGAACCTGAGCAGCCGCAGTTTCGTCCAGACCGGTGACGACGTCATGATCGGCGGGTTCATCGTCGACGGCGCGAGCGACGCAACCGTGGTCGTGCGCGGTCTCGGACCGTCGTTAGGCGGAATGAACGTGCCGAACCCGCTGGCCGATCCGACGCTCCAAATCGTGGACGCCGACGGCGCCGTAATCGCCTTCAACGATAACTGGATGGACACACAGAAAACCTTGATCGAAGATGCGCACCTCGCGCCGACCGTGGATGCCGAAGCGGCCGTTTTCCTCACGCTGCCGCCCGGCGGCTACACCGCGATCCTGCGCGGAAAAGGCGGTAGCACAGGGGTCGGTTTGGTCGAAGTTTATAATCTTCCCTGAGGCAATTGTCGCGCGGATGCCGGCTTCGTTCGGGAAGTTTTGCATTTCGATTTTTCTCATCTAGAGGAATTTCATGATCCATAACTTTGCCTTTAAACACGGTCGTTTTATTTGCGGCCTCGGCAGCCTCGCCCTCGCCTTCAGCGCGCCGCTTGCGGAGGTGCAGGCGCAGGCCGTGCCCGACCTCAGCACCATCAAAGTCGGCGGCGGATTTAGCGCGCCGCTCTTCGTCGCTTCGCCTCCGGGCGATCGCACGCGGCTCTTTGTGGTCGAGCGGGCTGGGCGCATCAAGATTCTCAATCTCAGGACGGGCGTGGTGAATCCGACGCCGTTTCTCGATATCTCCGCGAAGGTCGCGCTCTCCGAGGAGGAAGGCTTGCTCGGGCTCGCCTTCGATCCGGATTTCCCGACGAACCGCCGCTTCTACGTCAACTACGTCACGCCCGGTGGCTCCTTTGGCGCGGGGCAGACGCGCGTCTCGCAGTTTCTCGCTTCCACCACCGATCCGGACGTGGCCGATCCGAACAGCGAGCGCGTCGTTCTCGCGATCGACCAGCCGCAGGCGAATCACAACGGCGGTTGGCTCGGTTTCAGCCCGCGCGCCGGCGATGAGGGGAATCTCTACATCGCGACCGGGGACGGCGGCGCGAGTAACGACTCCGGCACCGGCCACATCGAGCCGGGCGGCAATGCTCAAAATCTCACCACGCTCCTCGGCAAAATGCTCCGGATTCACATCGAGAGTCAGCCGGGCAGCTACTCCATACCCGGAGATAATCCTTTCGTCGACGTGCCGAATGCGAAGCCGGAAATCTTCTGCTACGGCCTGCGCAATCCGTTTCGCTGCAGCTTCGATCGGATGACCGGCGACCTCCTGATCGGCGACGTCGGCCAAGGCGTGCGCGAGGAAGTGGATATCCAGCTCGCGAGAAATTCGGGCGGCGGCGAAAACTACGGCTGGCGGGTGCGCGAAGGTTCGATCCAGAACCCCGCCTACCCGAACGCGCCGGTGCCGCCCGATGCGGTCGATCCGATTTATGATTACGCGCACTCCGTCGGGGTGACGGTCATCGGCGGCTATGTCTATCGCGGGCGGCAGATTCCGTCGTTGAAAGGCGTTTACGTGTTCGCCGATTACCTCGGGCCGAATTACACCACCGGCCGGATTTGGACATTAAATGTCCGCCGCGGTCGCGCTTCCAATTTCCAGGATCTCACGACCGAGCTTTTCCCGGCGCGCACCGGTGAGCAGTTGCTGAATCCGACCGCGCTGGGCGAGGACGGCAGCGGCGAGCTCTACGTCGTCGACCTCACCGCCGGCAACATCTTCAAAATCGTCGGCCCGCGCACGCGTTAGCCGACAAAAAGAACGGCCCCTTCGTCTTCGAATTACGAATATGAAGTATGGACTCAAGCACACATGACAAGACTGAAGGGACTGCGAAGGAAGCAGTCGGCGCGGTGAAAGAAAAAACCGGCGAATTAGTTGGAAACGAGAATTTGGAAGCCCGCGGCGCCGCCGAGAAAATGGAAGGCGAAGCGCAGCAAAAAGAGGGCGACGTGAAGCAGGTATTCGACAAGTAGGACCCTCGTTTCAAAACAGAATCTGATCGCGTCCGGTTCGCCGGGCGCGATTTTTTTGTGCCCGCGGCGCGGGGGAAAACGGAAACGGCGGCAACCTTCCGGTCGCCGCCGCTCCGATCATCCGCGCCTGCTGAAATTATCCGTTGTTGTCGTCGTCGGGAGCGCCGCTACCGCCGTGGTGCCGACCCTTGCGACCTTCGCGATTCCCGCGGCGATCGTTCTTCTGGGCGTCGAGCTTCGTCTGCTGCTCGGGCGTGAGCATCGGGCGAATCTTCTCCATCGTTGCGTCCATCACCGCTTTGCTTTTTTGCATCGCGTCGCGATGAATCTCGGCCATTTTCGGCTTCGCTTCGTCCAGAATTGGCTGGATTTTCGTCTTCTGGTCGGCCGTGAGGTTGAGCGCGTCCATTTTGTGCTCGATCGGATCGTGTCCCCGGCCGCCGCCACGGCCGCCCCGCCGTCCGCCGCCGTCGTTGCTCTCCGGGTCCTGCGCGAAGGCTGCGCCCCCGAGCGCGAGGGTCGTGAATGCTGTCAGTGCGATAAGTTTGGTTTTCATACTCTGGGTCTAACGACTCCGGTCCAGCCCGGCGAGTTACAAGTTCGAGCGATTTCTTTCGCGTTTGTCGGAGACGCTTGTAACCCGCCCGAGCAGCCCACGGTCATAGGCGGTAAGGTGGACACTGTTTGGACGATATCGCTCAGGAAATGGACGCCGGTGGGCTTGTGCCCGCGGTCCTCCAGCAAGACGAAGCAGCCGCGCGCGAGCTCGTCCGGCGACTCCATCCGCTGGTTGCGAAGCTCGTCCGTTCTCATCGCCCGCGGCGCGCCGCCGAGGAGGATCTTTGCCAGATGATCTTCATCAAGATTTTCCAAAAACTGCCGCAATGGTCCGGCAAGGTGCCGCTCGAGCATTGGGTCTCCCGCGTCGCGATCAACACCTGCCTGAACCAGATTCAATCCGAGAAAGTGCGCCCGGAATTTCGCTACGCCGACCTCAGCGAAGAGGAAGCTGCCGTCGTCGAAAACCTCGCCGCGACGCCCGCCGATCTTGCGCCGGGGATGAATCTCGCGGCGCGCGATCTCGTGGAGCATCTCCTCGTCGCGTTGAAGCCGCGCGAGCGACTGGTGATCGATCTTTTTTACCTCCAACAGCTCAGCGTCGCGGAAATCCAGAAGCGCACCGGCTGGAGCGCTTCGCTCGTGAAAGTCCGGGCTTTCCGTGCGCGCCAGAAAATGCGACAACAGCTCGCCCGCATCACCCTGAGAGAAGAACCATGAAGAACCACCCCATCGAACGTTTGCTCCGCTCCGCCGCCACCGTCCGGCCGGAACCCGGCGCCGAAATGCCATTCGGTTTCGACACCCGCGTCCTCGCGCAATGGCGCGCCGGCCTTGCGGCTGATCCCGCCGCGATCGTGCAGATGCTGCGCCGCGTCGTCTCCATGGCGGTCGCTTTAATCATCCTCGCCAGTGCGGGCGCCTACCGGGAATGGCGGCTCGATGATCCGAGCGATGACTATGCGCTCACCGACTCGGCGATCGGCGGAGTTTTTGATCAATGAGCGCACCGCTGCGCTGGAAATTGATTGCGGGTTTTCTCCTCGTTTTTGTCGCCGGGCTCATCCTCGGCAGTTTCCTCGGCGCCCAGGTAACGCGGAATCGCCGGCTCGATTACGCGGAGCATGGCGTCCTCTCCGAAAAGGTCCGGAGGCGGATGCAGGCGCGGCTTGATCTCACGCCCCAGCAGATCAAACAGGCCGCTCCGATCTTTGAGCAGACCGCGCGGAAGCTGGAATCCATCCGCGAGGAAACCGCGGAACAGGTGCACACAACCTTCAGCGCGGCCGATCGCGCGCTCGCGCCGCAGTTGACCGCGGAACAGCGTGCGACGATGCAAAAGCTCGAGGCGCAGCACAAGGAGAGCGAGCCCGACGAAACCCCGGCCGGGCAACCCTAACGCGGGAAATGGTGGGCAGGGTTGGATTCGAACCAACGAAGGCGTAAGCCAGCGGATTTACAGTCCGCCCCGTTTGGCCACTTCGGTACCTACCCGCGGGACGAGCGTTTGATATAGGCTCGGTCCTCGGCGCCCGCAACTGTCGAGGAAGAATTCGCCTCGGGCGACGAGCTAGTCTGGCAATCGGTTATCCGGCCAAGCGGAGCGAGGGATCTCGCAAGCGTCGTCCGACGCCACTCTGCCTTGCGCCCCGGCCGTGGCTTGTGAGATCCCTCGCTCCGCTCGGGATGACAACTTTTCGGCGCGTTATGCGAAAAACTCCGCGATCGCCGCGACCACCGCGCGCTGCATTTCCGGCGTAAGCTCGGGGAAAATCGGCAAAGCCAGGGTCTCGCGCGCGGCGCGTTCCGTCTCGGGCAGGTCGCCTTCGCGATACCCGAGCGACGCGAAGCACTTCTGCTGGTGCAGCCCAAGCGGATAATAAATCGCCGAGCCAATCTCGTGAGCCGCGAGATGCTTTTGCAGCTCGTCGCGGCGCGGCGCCCGGATCACATACTGGTGATAGATATGGTGATTCTTGAGGCCGCTATTCCGGTAGGGCTCCGCCGGTAGCGTGATCGTTTTCGTTAACCCAGAGCGCTCGAATTCCGCCCGGTAAAAATCCGCGACCGCGCGCCGGGCCGCGGACCATTCGTCGAGATACGGCAGCTTGATTTGCAAGACCGCGGCCTGGAGTCCATCGAGCCGGAAATTCCCGCCGACGACGTGATGGAAATAGCGCTGCTCCATCCCGTGCTGGCGAAAAATCCGGAACCGCTCCGCGAGCGCGTCGTCGTCACAGAGGATGGCCCCGGCGTCGCCCGCGGCGCCGAGATTTTTCGAGGGATAAAAGCTGAGCGAACCCGCCGCGCTCATCGTTCCGGCCTGACCTGCGCCGCTTTTCGCCGGATACTCCGCGCCGATCGCCTGCGCGGCGTCTTCGATCACGGTGAGCCCGTGTCGCGCGGCGATCGCGTTGATCGGGTCCATGTCGCAGCACAACCCGAACAAGTGCACCGGCACGATCGCGCGGATGACGCGGCCTTCCTCGTCGAGCAACCTGCCCTCCGCATCGGTGCAGCAGCGCCGCGCGATGAATTCCTCGAGCGCCGCCGGCGAGAGGTTGCAGGTTGCCGGGTCGATATCGACGAAAAGGGGCGTCGCTCCCAGCCGCGCGATGCAGCCAGCGGTTGCGAAAAAAGTGTAGGCCGTGGTGATGACCGCGTCGCCCGGGCCAATCCCGAGCGCCATCATGATCGCGAGCTGCGCGTCGGTCCCGGAAGAGACGCCGATCGCGTGCCGCACGCCGCAGTAGTCGGCGAGCGCGCGCTCGAACTCCGCCACCTGAGGTCCGAGGATGAAGCTCTGCGTGCGCAGGATTTCATCGAACGCGCGGCGGATCGGCTCGGCGAGACGCGCGTATTGGGCGCTGAGATCGAGCAACGGGACGCGCATGCCGCTACCGAAGCATGGGTCGCGCGCACTGGCGAACGCCCGGAACGAAGCGTTGACCGTCCCGAACCCGCCAGCTAGCGTGCCCGCGTGGGATTACTGCGCAGCCTTTTCTGGTTGGTTCTTTTCGTCTTTTTTACGTTTTGTTTTCTCGTGCTCTTCGAGTACGGACCGAGCGATTTCACGACCGGCTTCCAGAAAGAAGGCGAGCGGCTCGAGAAGTGGGCGGACCAAACGATTCACCCGAGCAAGAAGACCCCGCCGAACCCCTGAGGCGCCCCGAATCGGTCATCCTGAGCGGAGCGCAGCGGAGTCGAAGGATCCCGTGGCGCTGCTGGGAAGCTCCGGCGCACATGTCCCCACCGCGAGCGGAAACTTCACAGAAGCTCTACGGGATCCCTCGACTGCGCCTCCGGCTCCGCTCGGGATGACTACGCGACGAATTCCACTTCCACGTGGCGATCGATCAAACCGCTCGCTTCCGCACGGCTGAGAAATAGCCGGATCGCTTCCCGCCCGCTCTCGCCGTAGTCGCGCGTGTAATCGTTCACGTACATCCCGATGAATTCCCCGGCGAGCGCCGCATCCATGTCGCGGGCGTAGGGCAGCGAATGCCGCACCGCCGCGTCGCGATGCGCGAGGCCGTAGTCGATGCTCTCGCGCAGGATCTCGGCGAGATCGCGTTTCACTTCCGGCGCCAGATCTTTCCGCAGAACATTGCCGCCTAACGGGAGCGGTAGCCCGGTCTCGGCTTTCCACCAGGCGCCGAGATCGAGGAGCTTCTGAAAACCCGCAGCCGCGTAGGTGAGCTGGCCTTCGTGAATGATCAGCCCGAGCTCGGCCCGTCCGGATTTCACTTCCTCAAAAATCTGATCGAACGGCACCACCACATGCTCGAAATCGCGCCCAAGAAAAAGCTGCAGCGCGAGATAAGCGCTCGTCATTTTCCCCGGGATCGCAATCCGGCGGCCGCGCAGATAATTGCGAATCTCCTCCGGCGTCGCCCCCGCCGGCATCGCCGGGTCGAGCGTCACCAGCATCGGCCCGTAGCCGTCGCCCATGCTCGCACCGCAGGCGAGCAGCGCGTAGCGATCGCTCACAAACGCGTAGGCGTGAATCGAGATCGCGGAGATATCGAGCTCACCGCGGGTGGCGCGTTCGTTCAGCGTCTGGATGTCCTCGAGGCGATGCTCAAAGCGGTAGCCGCGCAGATCGATTTTGTGCTCGGCCATCGCGTAAAACATGAAGGCATCATCCGGATCGGGAGAATGCCCGAGGGTGAAAACGCGGTCGTCGTTAGGCATGTGGCCGGGACTTTAATTCAAGCGCGGCGCCGGCGCAGATAAATGATGCTCGTGACCATGAGCCCGAGCGGAATCGCGATCGCCGGCGCGTAAATCGCGGTGCGGAACATGACCGCGCGCGCAAACAGCACGCCCGTGCGACCCGCCGCGAAGTGAATCGCCGCCGGCAACGCGAGGAGCAGCGCGGGAACGCAAATCGCGAGCGCGAGCAGGTATCGCCACGAGTCGCGTTCATCGGTGCGTGGGATTTTCTGGCGACGCAGCCAGAGGAAATAAGCGACTAAAAGAATGCCGAGCCCGACAAAGGTGCTCGCGACCTGAAGCACAAAAGCGAGCGCAAAAGTCTTCCCGCCGACCGGCACGACCGATTCCCGCAACCACCCGATGCGCTGGGTAAACCAGCCGGTCTCGTGCGTAAACGCGTCCCAGAAGTTATGTGTCCAGATCCCGAGCAGAAGCGACACGAGAAGAATCGGCCAACGCGCCGGACGCAGACCGCCGAACGACGGACAAAGCGGGAGCAGCGCCGGCCGATGCGGCCGCGGGAGCGCGAAGGTGACGGGTTTGCAGAAGAGGTAAAACGCGAGCAGCAGCAGCGTCCCGGTGGGCAGACCGGCGAGAAAGCTGCCGAGGAGCGTGTGATCGAAAGTCGCGAGATCGAAGCGCCCGATGTAATAGCCGACATCCGGCGTCATGCTCCCGATGACGAGCGCGGGAAAATCGAGCGGCCACGGCGTGGTGCGCCGGAACGGCAGCACGGCAGCAACATGAGAGACGGTCCAAGGCATGGCGATTCGGGGAGGGACTTAGCCACAGTTGACCGCGATGGAAACCCAGATTTTTCGCAGCCCCTTTTATCCTGCACCTACACTTACACCTACACCTCCCCTTCCCGGCCGGGCGAAGAAGTGTAAGTGCAAGTGTGAGTGTAAGCTTAAAGTGAAGCGCCAGACGAAAAGTCAGCCCGACCATTTCGACCAGTGCTAACCTGCCCCAATGCGTTCCTCCGGAGCTTCCCAACATATCGCCTGCCCCGATTGCGACGCCTATTTCGATGCACCGGAGGTCGAGGAAGGCGCACAGGTGCTTTGCCCGCAGTGTCACGCGCTGCTCTTCCAGTACCATCACAACTCCCTCCACCGCGCGACCGCGTTCACGCTCGCGGCGGCGTTTCTCTTCGTGGTCGCGAACGTGTTTCCGTTCATGACCCTCCAGGCCGGTTATCGCGAAAGCCAGATGCTCCTCTCGCAAAGCGTCTCCGGGCTCGAGGATCAGGGCTCGCTCTGGCTCGGCCTGGGCGTCGGAATTTTCACCCTCGGCGCGCCGACGCTCGTGATCGGCGGATTGCTTTACCTGCTCGGCGGCCTGCTCATGGATCGCCGGCTCCCCGGCGCGGTGCCGCTCTGCCGCTGGGTCTATCGCACGCGCCGTTGGAACATGATCGAGGTGTTCCTGCTCGGTGCGCTCGTCAGCCTGCTCAAGCTCGGCAAACTCGCCACCCTCACACTGGGCATTTCCTTCTGGGCGTTTGTCGGGCTCATCATCTGCCTGACTGCGGCGCTCTCCTCGATCGATTATCGCGAACTCTGGACGCGGCTGGAGAACGCCGAGCGATGAGCGAATTTTACCGTCACTCCGCGGCTGCGCAGGGCCTCGCGCTTTGTCACGCGTGCGGCCGGGTCGAGCCGGTCAAGCTCGAACATTGTCCGCGCTGCGGCGCCCGCCTGCACCTGCGAAATCCCGCCAGTCTTCAGCGCACGCTCGCGCTCACGCTCTCGGCTTTGTTTCTCTATTTCCCCGCGAACCTGCTCCCGATTCTCAAGGTCGAATCCTACGCCGGCACGCAGGCGAACACGATCGTCGGCGGCGTCATCCAATTCTGGCAGACCGGCGATTATCCGGTGGCGATCATCATTTTTACCGCGAGCGTGATGATTCCCGTTTTGAAAATCATCGCGCTTCTTTCGCTCTGCGTCGCCGCCCGCACCGGACATCATCCGCTCGGCATGACCCGGCTTTACCGCATCACCGAACAGGTCGGCCGCTGGTCGATGGTGGATGTCTTCGTCGTCGCGATTTTGGTCGCGGTGGTGCAGCTCGGCTCGGTCATTTCCATTCATCCCGGCTCGGCCGCGCTTTCCTTTGCGGCGGTCGTGATCCTGACCATGCTCGCCGCGATCAGCTTCGACCCGCGCCTCATCTGGGATGCCGCAGCGCGGGTCGAGCCTAACGAAGAGCGAAGCGCGAAACATGGACAGGATTCACAGGATTATCAGGATGGGGTCAGCCGTGGCGGCGCTTCCGTGCTTCATCCTGTAAATCCTGTTAATCCTGTCTAAAAAACTTCCGCGATGACACCCGACTCCCAACCTCGCGACCCGGCCGACAAGCCAATTGTCCGGCAGAAGAAGACGCGTTTCTCCGCGGTCTGGGTCATCCCCGTCGTCGCCGCGCTCTTCGGTCTCTTCCTCGTCTGGAAATATTATTCCGCGCGCGGACCGGAAGTGACCGTGCACTTCGACACCGCCGAAGGCATCGTCGCGGGCAAGACTCCAGTGCTCTGCCGGAGCGTGAATATCGGCACCGTCGATAAAGTCACTCTGACCGACAAACTGAAGGTCCTCGTGACGATGCAGATGACGAGCGAAGCCGAGGACCTCCTGAAAAAGGACACGCAAATCTGGGTCGTTAGGCCGCGCTACGGCGCCTCGGGTATTTCCGGTTTGAGCACGATCGTCTCCGGCAGCTACATCGAGCTCGAGCCCGGGCTCGCGCCAGAACCGCGCTACGATTTCGTCGGCCTCGAGCAGCCGCCGGTGACGCCCAAAGGCGTGCCCGGTTTGCACATCAAGCTGATCGCCGACGAAGCTGGCGGCATCGATCCCGGCTCGCCGATCACCTACAAGGGCCTCGGCGTCGGCAAGATCGAGAAACGCACTTTTCTCCCCAAGACCGGGCAGGTCGAGTTCGATGCCTTCATCGAGGGCGACTATGGCAAACTCGTCCGCCAGGGGAGCTACTTCTGGAACATCAGCGGCATCGATCTCGAGGTCGGCGCGAATGGCGTGAAGCTCCGAACCGGGACCCTCGAAGCCCTCCTCCTCGGCGGTGTCACCTTCAATGAACCAGAGACCGGCACGCCCTCGCAGCCGGTCGCCGACGGCGCCGCCTTCACGCTCTACAACAGCTTCGAGGACACCCAGAAGTTCTACATGAAAAATCCGCTCCCCTACCTGCTCCTCTTCACCGAGAGCGTGCGCGGGTTGAGTCCCGGCGCGCCGGTCGAGTTCCGCGGAGTGCGTATCGGCACGGTCGAGGGCGTCTCGTTTAAATATCTGCCGGATGACACCGAGCGGCGCGTCCCGGCGATGATTCGGATCGATCCCGACGTCATCACCGAGCTGGCCGATGGCTACGATTCGGCGCTGAAATTTATCTCCGATAATGTCGACAAAGGACTCCGGGCCAGCCTCAAGTCCGGCAACCTCCTCACCGGTCAGATGTTTATCGACCTCGACTATCAGAAAGACGCGAAGCCGGCAGAAGTGCGCGACTTCGGCGGCTATAAAATTCTCCCGACCTCGCCTGCCGGCGGCCTTGCGCAAATCCAGGAACAGGCTTCCGCGCTGCTCGCGAAATTGAACGCCCTGCCGCTTGAAAAAACGGTCGAGAACGCCTCCGCCGCGCTCGCCTCGATCAAGTCCGCGGCCGACGACCTGAAGAAAACCGCGAGCGGTTTCAACGACAACTCGCCGCTCTACCACAACCTCTCCGAGACTCTGCACCAGCTCGATGAAACCCTCCGCTCCGTCCGCAGCCTCACGAACACCCTCGAGCGCAAACCGAACTCGCTCATTTTCGGAAAACCAGGCAGCGTCGCGCCGCCGAAAGGAAGTAGACCGTGAAACCCGTGAAACGCTATTTCTCCTCCTCCTGTCATTCTGAGCGAAAGTATCCCTCATTCGTCAGCGGGCTCCTCCTGCTCGCCGCCCTGTTCTTCACCAGTTGCGGCTCGAAGCAGGAATTTTACCGCCTCAGCGCCGCGACCGCGGCGACCTCCGGGGGCGGCGGGCGCTCAGTCAGCCTCGGCGTCGGTCCGATTTCGCTCCCGGGTTACATCGACCGGAGCGAACTCGTTTTTCAAAGCGGATCGAACGAATTCCAGGTCCCGCCGAACGTGAGCTGGGCCGGCTCGTTGCAGGAAAACATCGCGGGCGTCCTCGCGAAAGATCTGCAGGAGCAACTCGGCGCGCGCGAAGTCCTCACTTACCCGTGGCCCTCCGGCCGCGCCCCCGCGCGGCGCGTCGCACTCGACATCCACCAGTTCCACGGCATCAGCGGGAGCGACGCGATCCTCAACGCATCCTGGCGCATCGAACGCGCGAGCGGCAGCGTCCTCAGCCACGGCAGCGGAAATTTCCGCGAGCCAATCCAGGGCGACGGCTACAGCGCCGTCGTCGCCGCCGAAAGCCGCCTCCTCGCGCAAGCCGCGGCCGCGATCGCAACCTCCCTTCGTTAAAGCAAAAAGGCAGGACAGGATTAACAGGATTTTACAGGATGGACTGAATCGGCAGTCCCAAAAATCCTGTTTAATCCTGTAAATCCTGTCCCTCCCGTTTCCCCGTTTGCGTTCGCGAACGCGCTCCGATAGCCTCCGGGCCATGGCAAAATCCGGTCTCGGCAAAGGACTGGGCGCCCTCATCAGCGCCACCTCCGACTTTCATGCGGTCGCGCCCGAGACCACGACCACGGAACCCGGCGAGCGCATCCAACTTGTGCCGCTCACCCGCATCGTCCCGAGCCCGCTCCAGCCGCGCCGCGAGTTTGCCCGCGAAGCGCTCGACGAGCTGATCGATTCCATCCGCCAGCGCGGCATCATCCAGCCACTCATCGTTAGGCAGGTAAACGACAACTACGAGCTCATCGCCGGCGAACGCCGCTGGCGCGCCTCGAAAGAAGTCGGGCTGAGCGAGGCCCCGGTCATCGTTAGGCAAGCGAGCGACCTCGAAGTGCTGGAGTTGTCGCTCATTGAAAATCTTCAGCGCGCCGACCTCAACCCGATCGAAGAAGCCGAAGCCTATGCCCGGCTCGCGGGCGAATTCGGGATGCGCCAGGACGACATCGCGCAAAAGGTCGGGCGCAGCCGTGCCTCGGTCGCGAACGCGATGCGCCTGCTCGATCTCGACCAGCAGGTCCAGACCTGGGTCGTGCAAAATCTTCTCTCCGTCGGCCACGCCAAGGTGCTCCTCGGATTAAAAGACCACGATGAACAACGCGCCGTCGCCGACACCGTGCTGCGCCAAAGTTCCACCGTCCGCGCCACGGAAAAGATGGTCGCACGCCAACTCGGTCGCGCCGGCGGGAAGACCCGGAAGAAGCGCGGCACGAGTGTGCAGACCGCCGCGATGAGCGACCTCGAAAATCGTCTGCAAGAGCATTTCGCCACCCACGTCGCGATCCATCACGGCGAGAAACGCGGCCGGATCGAGATCGAATATTACGGCCCGGACGATCTCGAGCGGGTGGTGACAAAGCTCGGTCTGCCGCCTGATGCCTGACGAAGCGGCCAGACAATTCCCGTCATCCCGAGCGGAGCGCAGCGGAGCCGAGGGATCCCGTCGGGTTTCCGCGAAGATTTCGCGCGAACGCTGCACGGCAATTCCACGGGATCCCTCGGCTGCGCTGCGCTCCGCTCGGGATGACAGAAACGGAACGTCGGCCTGAAACCATGACCGCGCCTAACCAGAAGCGGCGAAGCCGGCCCGATCTCCCGGCGCCATGGCGCCGTTGGGGCGGCTACGCGCTGCTCGCCGTCGCCGTCCTGCTCCTTCTCTTCTTCCTGTTCCGCGGCGGCCGCCGCGAATCTTACGGCCAACCGTGGCTCGAATTCTCCGGCGAAAAAGCGCTCGCGCACACGCAGGCGCTGGTCGATCTCGGGCCGCGCCCGGCCGGCTCCGCCGCGCTCAAGGAATCGCGCAGCTACCTCAAGCAACATCTCGAGGAAGCCGGCTGGCAGGTCGAGCTCCAGACCTTTTCCGACGACACGCCGCGCGGCAAAATGGCTTTCATGAACCTGATCGCGCGCCGGCCTAACGAACCGAACCAGGGTCCACTTTTTCTTCTCTGTTCGCACTACGACACCAAGACTTTTGATGACTTTAAATTTGTCGGCGCGGATGACGGCGGCTCCAGCACTGGCGCCCTCCTCGAGATGGCGCGCGTGCTCAATCTTCACCCCGAGCTCGCCGCGCGCGTCGAGCTCGTCTTCTTCGATGGCGAGGAAGCGTTTAATCATTTCACCGCGACCGATGGGCTCTTCGGCAGCCGCTATTTCGCGAAGGAACTCGAGAAAAGCGGGCGCGCGAAGCGCTTCCGCGGCTGCATCCTCTGGGACATGATCGGCGACAAAAATCTCACAATCACGCTTTCGCCCGATTCGCCCTCGAAGCTGACCCAGGACATTTTCGCGGCCGCGACCGCGCTCGATGCCCGCGATCATTTTACCTACGCGAACTCGAACATGCTCGACGACCACAACCCGATCGACGGCCTCGGCATCCCGGCGATCGATCTGATCGATTTCGATTATCCGCCCTGGCACACGGCGGAGGACACGATGGATAAATTGAGCGCGGAAAGCCTGCAAACCGTCGGCGCGGTGACAGCGTATTACCTCGCGGAAATCGCTTTTCGATGAAGCGCGCGCTGCTCTTGGTGGCGGCCCTGATCGTCGGAGTCCTGCTCGGTGAAATGTTGGCCCGCAACTTCGCTTTCCGCAGTTGGCTCGGGCGCGGCGAGCTCCGGGCGCTCGTCGGGATGCGCGGCATCTACGATCGCGATTTGCAGGCGACCGGCCGCTCGCTCCAGAGTCTGATTGATGAGGCTAAAGTGAATCACGCGGCGGCGCGGCAGCCGATCGCTGAGGCAGTTGTCGATCATGAGATGAATCTCCTGCGCGCGCAGTTGCCTAACGAAAAGGCGTGGAACGCCCTGCTCGCCGACGCCGGCGTTTCCGCACGAGCCCTCCGCCACGACGTCGCGGAAAACCTGCGCAGCCGCGCCTGGCTCGAAACCCAACTCGCCAAAACTTCGCCGCCTAACGAGTCGGACATACGCGGCTTTTTCGACCAACACCGCGCAGAATTTCAGCAGCCCCCGCGGTTTCGCGCGAGTCACCTCTTTCTCGCCGCACCCGTAGGTTACCCGGCCGAAGTGATCGCGCGGAAGAAGACGCTCATCGAGCTACTCGCGCGCCGGCTCCAAAACGGAGAACCTTTCCCCGCGCTCGTCGCGGAATTTTCCGAGGACGAAGCGACGAAAAAGCGCGACGGCGATCTCAACTACTTCGCCGAGTCGCGGATGTTGCCGGAAGTCTTCGCCGCGGCCACGGCGCTGAAACCCGGCCTCACGAGCGCGCCGATTCGCAGCCGGCTCGGGTTTCATCTGTTGCGGTTGCAGGAGGTTTTGCCGGTGCAGGAAATCGGCCTGACCGCAGCTGCTCCAGAGATTGCCGCGCGGCTTGAGGACGAACACCGCGCGCAGGTGATCAGCGCGCGGCTCGCCGCGTTGCCCTAACGAATCTGATGAGCTCTGTGTCATTCCGAGCGGAGCGCAGCGCAGTCGAGGAATCCCGTGGCGCTACGAGCAGCGTCTGCGCGGGAGCTTCACGGCAACTCCACGGGATCCCTCGGCTACGCTGCGCTCCGCTCGGGATGACGGAATTTTATGCGGCGTTTTCGCTTGCGGGTGCGGCTCGTTCTCATCCGCACTTCATCTTCGCGGTCGCGGCGGAGCAAAAACAACTCGCAGAAGACGCCGTGCACATCGTCTTCCAGGCGAGTGGATCGAGCTCGCGAAGCCGGACGGCCGCAAGTTCGGGCGCCAAAAGGGAAGGAATCATTTCCGCCCGCGCCGAAGCGGGCGTAGATTCCGCCTAACGACAACTGCTGCAAATTCATGGCACGCTCCAAATCCAAAAACATCGGCCTGATCGGGCTCGGCATCATCGGCACCCGCGTCGCGGCGACGCTCCGCAAACGCGGCTTTCGGGTATTTGTTTGGAACCGGACGCCGCGGCCGGAACAGAATTTTCTCGGCTCGCCGGTTGAGGTCGCGGAGCTCTGCGATCTCGTGCAAATCTTCGTCGCGGACGACGACGCGCTCCTCGCGACGGTGCAGCAACTCAGCCCGGGTCTGACTGCGCAGCACATCGTTGCGGCGCATTGCACGGTCGCGCCGGAGAGCATGCGCGCGGCGGCGGAAGTGGTGCAGCGGCGCGGCGCGCGTTTCCTCGAAGCGCCGTTCACCGGCAGCAAGGTCGCCGCAGGAAATGGCGAGCTCGTTTACTACATCGCGGGCGACGACGCGGCACTGAAACAGGCGCGCCCGATGCTCGAGGCGAGCAGCAAGGAGATCATCGTCATCAGCGACAGAATCGGCGACGCCAGCATCCTCAAGGTCGCGACCAACATCGTCACCGCCGCGACCGCGCAGGTCGGCGCGGAAGCGCTCGCGCTCGTCCGGAAGGCGGGGATCACGACCGAGCTTTTCGCACGCGCGATGAAATTTAACGCCTCCAATTCCGCCACCATGGAGATGAAGCTGCCGCTGATGGAGGCCGGAAATTACGAGACGCATTTCTCGGTCAAGCACATGCACAAGGATGTGCGGATCGCCTCGAAGCTGGCGGAAAATTATTCGCTCAAACTGCCGGTGACCGAGGTCTCCGGCGACATGCTGCTCGAGGAAATGAAGCGCGGCCATGGCGACGCCGATTACTCCTCGGTCGCGCAACGTTATTTCCCGGCGCGCGATCCGCTGGCGAAACCGGCGGAGCAGGCGCCCAGTCCGCCACCCGCGCCGGCCGCCGCGAAGCTGGACGAAAAACCCCCGACCCCGTTGCCGCCGGCCGCTTCTTTGCCTAACCAAAAGCCGAAGGTATCGGTCCTGCCGAGCGCGCCGCGGACAGTAGAGAGAGTTCCGCTGGTTCCGCCACCAGAGGAGCAACCAAAACGCGCGGAGGCCGCCCAGGAGCCGGTGGCGGCGAAATCAAAAAACGAAAGTAAACCAGCCACGGACGATGCCGACGAAGGGGTAAATCTTTCGGGCGGTTTCCGCGGCTGGTTGAGCCGGCGGGCGAAGCGGCCCGAGCCGAAAAAGGACGCCGGTGCTGTTTGATCTCTCCACGCGCACGAAGCTGCGCCTGACCGGGAACGATCGGGTCCGCTACCTGAACGGCCAGGTGACGAACGACGTGCGCAAAGCGAACGCGGAGGCCTCGCTGATGGCCTGTGTCCTCACCGCGAAAGGGAAAACCGACGGCCTCGTTTTCATCACGACGGAAGACGATGCGCTGCTGCTCGACGCCGATGCGGACTTGCGCGAGACGCTCGCCGCGCGACTCGAGCGTTACATCATCGCGGATGACGTGACCCTAGAAGACGTGACCGACGAGTTCGCGCTTTTTCATGTGCTCGGTGAATCGGCGCCGCTGTTGCCTAACGAACCGAACTGGCGACGCAGCAAACGCTTCGGTCTCACCGGCTGGGATCTGCTCGTGCCGGCAGCGGAGCATGCGCAGGTGCTGCAGGCGCTCGCGGCGTTGCAGCCACTTGCCAGCGACGACGAAGCGGAACGCTTCCGGATCGAGCAGGGCATCCCGCGCGCCGGTCGCGAGCTCACCGGCGAGATCATCCCGGTGGAAGCGAATCTCGAAGCCGACGCGATCGATTACGCGAAGGGCTGCTACATCGGCCAGGAAGTTATTTCGCGGATGAAGATGTCGGGAAAAACGAACAAGCGCCTGCGCGGTTTGATTTCTCTCGAAGGCACGCCGCTCGCGCCGGCGATGAAGTTGTTTGATTCCGTGAGCGGCAAGGAAGTGGGGCGTATCACCAGCGCCACCCGGAGCGAGCGGCTCGGCCAGGAGATCGGGCTCGGCTACGTGAAGACCGCTTTCAACAAAGTCGGCACGAAATTAATGGCGGAGACCTGGGTGGAAGTGACGGACCTGCCGTTCGAACGTCGGGAGTAAAGGACGGCGGATTAGCGTCTGCAGTCGCGTCGGGATTGGGTTGCCACAAGGCCTTCACCATCACGGTGAATGGCCAGGCGCATGTTTTCGATTTCTTTCGAGTGCACCATCCACAAGCTTGCGCCAGTTTTTGAGCACGAGACTACAAATTCCTCACTTGTCTTCTGGCCTTGCGCCGGAGTCCGCTTTCGCGCGTGGCTGCTCGCGGCGCGGCGCTGAAGCGAAAGCCGTCGTCGGGATTTTGGATTTCCTTGCGCGATCGCTTGCGGCCGGTCAGGATCTGGCTGATTTCATCTTAAGGCATGCCGTGATAAAGCAGCTAACGCAGCATCATCCCGCCGCTTTCTGCGGCTTCTTGCGTCCGAAATCGAGCTTTAAACAGAAGACTTTCTAAACGGATGCCCAACAACAGCACCACTTCAATGCCGGAAGGGTTTGCGCACCGGCTTCTGGCTCACGAGACGGGTGCGGGCAAACCGGCCGGCGCAAAAGGTTCCCCGGCGTTCCGCGTCTGTGAAAAACTGCGCAGACCACTCGGCAGACTGATCGGCGTGGACGGCTTTCGCTCGCTCTTCTCTCGCGCGGTGGCGATAGGCTGCAAGGAAATCCCCTGGTTATGTGAGCTCCAAACCAAGGCGGACGGCTCGCTCGAGGGTCTGGACAAACTGGAGGCGAAACTCGAGGCGGACGCGGTTGCCGAGGGCGAAGTGATGCTCGTCGGGCAGTTGCTCGGGCTCCTCGTTCTTTTCATCGGTCCGGCACTGACCCTGCGATTGCTGCACGAGGTCTGGCCGGACTGGAAGATTGAAGAACTTTGGCAATAAGAATCAATCCTATGAGCAAAAGTAAAACACCGCGGCGCCAGCCATCGACGAAGGTGAAGCCACCGGAGAAAGTCAAAATTCGCCAACTGCCCACCGGCGTGCGCGGCCTGGATGAGATCATCGGCGGCGGGCTGCCGGAATTCTCCTTTAACATCATCGCGGGCGCGCCGGGTTCCGGCAAAACCACCCTGGCGCATCAGATCGTTTTCGCGAATGCGACCCCGCAGAAGCCCGCACTCTATTTCACCGTGCTCGGTGAGCCGACGCTAAAGATGTTGCGTTACCAACAGCAATATTCCTTCTTCGATCCGGCGAAACTGGGCAAGGCCATCCGTTTCATCAACCTCAGCCACGTGGTGATGGAACAGGATTTGAACGGAGTGCTGGAGGAAATCAAGCGCGAAGTCGAGGCCTCCAATCCGAGCATGGTGGTGGTCGATTCTTTCCACAACGTCGCCCGGAAAGCCGGCGAGGAGAGCGGTCTGGCGCTGCAAGGCTTGGTCCAGCGCCTCGCCATATTCCTGACCAGTTGGGAAGCGACCACCTTTTTGATCGGAGAATATTCCGCGGCGGATATCCGCGATAATCCGGTCTTCACCGTCGCCGACGGCCTGCTCCTTCTTTCTCAAAATGTGGAGCGCAATTCCGTGGTCCGGAAGTTGCAACTGGTCAAGATTCGGGGACAGGACTCGGTGCCGGGACTGCACACCGTCCGCATCACCGGGGACGGCTTGCAAGCCTTCTCGCGCACCCTGGGCATGGTCGGGAAAAAGAAAGTCACGGCGCGCCCGCGGCGGCTGTCCAGCGGCATCGCGGAGCTGGATGTGCTACTCGGCGGCGGCATCCCCGAGGGCGACAGCGTGCTGGTGGCGGGGCCTTCCGGCACGGGGAAATCGGCGCTCGCCACGCAATTCATCGACGCGGGACTCCGCGCGGGCGAGCCGGGAATCATCGCGGTCTTTGAAGAGCGGCCGGAGGGATACGCGGTGCGCGCTGCGAGCATGGGCATGAACCTGAAGAAGCCGCAGAAAGCCGGGACCCTGGAAATCCTCTACCTGCGCCCGCTCGATCTCTCGGTCGATGAGACGATGCAGGAGATCCTCGATGCGGTGAAGAGGACGGAAGCAAAACGGCTCGCGATCGACTCGCTGGTCGGCTTCGAGATGGCGCTCGCCCCGGGCTTCCGCGACGACTTCCGCGAATCGCTCTACCGGATGATCGTGGCGCTCACGGGTGCCGGGGTGACGATCCTGAGCACGGTGGAGATCGAGGACTCGTTCACCTCGTTTGGGTTCAGCCATTATGCGATCTCGTTCCTGACCGACGACATCATCCGGTTGCGCTACGTGGAGATCGATGGGCAGCTGCGCAGGATCCTCGTCGTGGTAAAAACGCGCGGCGGCAACCACAGCAAAGAGATCCGGGAATATATGATTACCGAACGAGGCGTGGTCCTGATCAGCCCGCGCCAGCTGGATTATACGCGCCTGACCACCGGGCTACCGGAGCGAGTCGGCCAGCTCATCGAGACAGCCCCGGAGCCAAAGAGGAAAGCGTAAGATCGTAGTCGCGCGCAAGCGTGGGCTCATAACAATGACGACACGACGAAAACCTGACGAAAGCCACCGGTTGTCCGGGCAGCGAAGTCGAGCCGCGCCCTTCATTGAGCGCGCGCCCCTGCCGATCATCGAAGTCGAGGGAAAAGATCACAGTGTGTCCTACGTCAACGCTGCATTTTGCAGCCTCCTGGGGAAAAACCGCGAGGAACTGATCGGAAAGTTGTTCGCGGAAATAGTGCCGGGCGGAGAAAAGTGCGAGGCGATTTTGGATAGCGTTTATAAAACGGGCGCGGCCGCGACGCACGCGCTCGAGGACGATTCCGAGCCTGCTCACTGGCTCTACGCCATGTGGCCGGCACTGGATCTGGAGGCGCGTCCGGTCGGAGTCATTATCCAGCTCACGAAGGCCGTTCATTTTCGGCAAAACGCTGCGGCGGTGAACGAAGCCTTGCTTCTCTCCGCCTTGCGCCAGCATGAAGCCAAGGAAGCGGCCGAGGCGCTGAACGCCCAACTGCAGGCCGAGATCGCCGAGCGCAAGCAGGTGGAGGAGGCGCTGCGCGCGGCGATGGCGGAAATCGCGCGCGGCTCGCGCGCGAAGGACGACTTCCTCGCCGCGCTCTCGCACGAGTTACGCACGCCGCTTACCCCTGTGCTGATGACCGCCGCCGCCCTCGAGATCGATCCGGCGCTCCCGCTGGAGGTGCGCGACCAGCTCGGGATGATGCGCCGCAACATTGAGCTGGAGGCGCGGCTCATCGACGACTTGCTCGACATCACCCGCATCAGCCACGGCAAGCTGCAAATCCGACCGGTGGTTGCCGATCTTCACCAGCTCCTCGAGCAGACCGCGGAGATCGTGCGCAGCGACGGCTTCGGCAAACAAGTGAGCGCCCGTTTCGATCTCGCGGCGGCGCGGCATCACGCGATGGGCGATCCCGCGCGGCTCCAGCAGGTCTTTTGGAACATCATCAAGAACGCGCTCAAATTCACTCCCGCCGGCGGGAGCGTGACCGTGAGCACGCGCAACGACGGCGCCGGAACGCTCATCCTGAGCGTCGCCGACACCGGTGTCGGCATCCGCGCCGAAGCGTTGCCGCACATCTTCGATGCCTTCGAGCAGGGCGAAGCCACGTTCCAGCAGCGCTTCGGCGGGCTCGGCCTGGGCCTGGCCATTTCGCGCGCGGTCGTCGAGATCCACGGCGGCGCGATTTACGCCGAGAGCGAAGGCGTCGGCCGCGGCGCGACCTTCCGCGTCACCTTCGCGACCGTGGATGTGCCAGAGATGGTGAACGGCGGGCAAGGCACGCCGCCCGCGCTGGACCGCGGGCTGCGGCTGCTCGTGGTGGAAGATCACGCCGCGACGCTCGCCGTGCTCACCCGCCTGCTCACCCGCCACGGCCACCACGTCACGCATGCCAGCAACGTGCGCGACGGGCTCGCCGCCGCTGCCGTGGAAACGTTCGACGCCGTGATCTCCGACCTCGGTTTACCCGACGGGACCGGCTTCGAGTTAATGGAAAAACTGCGCGACGCGCACGGGTTGCGCGGGATCGCCTTAAGCGGTTACGGGATGGACGAAGATGTGCGCCGTGCGCGGGAAGCGGGCTTCGCCGCGCACCTGACGAAGCCGGTCGATTTCGCGCAACTGCGGGGCGCTCTGCAGGATGTGATGGAAGGGACGCCATCCGCAGTCCGCTGATTCGAACGCCGGGCAAGGTCGGATTTTGTTCTCAGGGAGGCGTTTTATACGGCTCGAAGCATCCTTGTTCGTGGGCGCAACTGCGGACTGACGTTGGCCGCCGCGGAAAGGCAAACTCACCCGCAGACTCGCGCTTCGCTGGGCGAAGCGTCCAGAGGCTCGGACTATGATTGACCTTTCCAAATACGCTCCCTAGCTTGGCGCCTCTTCTGCATGGCCAAGGTCTCCGTCAAAAATGTCTCGAAAATTTATCCCGGCGAGAAAGGGAAAGATGTCGCTGCGGTGAAGGGCGTGAGTCTCGAGGTCGCTGACCGCGAATTCGTCGTGCTCGTCGGTCCTTCCGGCTGTGGAAAATCGACCACTCTGCGCATGATCGCCGGCCTCGAGGAGATCTCGCAGGGCGACGTTTTCATCGGCGACAAACGGGTGAATGACGTCGCGCCGAAAGATCGCGACATCGCGATGGTCTTCCAAAATTACGCGCTCTATCCGCACATGAGCGTGTTCGATAATCTCGCTTTCGGGCTGAAGCTGCGGAAGTTTGGGAAGGCGGAAATCAAAAAACGCGTGGTCGATGCGGCGACCATCCTCGGGATTGAAAGCCTGCTCGAGCGCAAACCGAAAGCGCTCTCCGGCGGCCAACGTCAGCGCGTCGCGGTCGGTCGCGCGATCGTTAGGCAACCGAAGGTGTTCCTTTTCGACGAGCCGCTTTCCAACCTCGACGCGAAGATGCGCGTGCAGATGCGGACGGAGATCACGAAGCTCCATCAGCGCCTGCAGGCGACCATGATTTACGTCACGCACGACCAGATCGAGGCGATGACGATGGGCGATCGGATCGTCGTGATGAACGACGGCGTGGTGCAGCAAAACGACGCGCCGCTGAAGCTTTACCACGAGCCGGTGAATCTCTTCGTCGCCGGTTTTCTCGGGAGTCCGCCGATGAATTTCCTCACCGGCACGCTGAAGGCCGATGGCGACAAGATTCGTTTCAGCGAGGCGGAAGGCGGCACGATCGATATTTCTTTTGTCGCCGCGGCGCGACCGGCGGCGCGCGATTTTATCGGGAAACAGGTAATCCTCGGGATTCGCCCGGAAGACCTCGAGGTGGCGAAATTTAACCGCAAGGAAGGGAAGCCCGCGGCGGCCGCCAATGCCTTCCCAGCGATCGTGGACATCGTCGAGCCGATGGGCGCGGAGACGAATCTCTACCTGCAAACCGGCGCGCACACGCTTGTTTGCCGGAGCCAGGATTCGTTCGATCACCGCGAGGCGGGCCACCGTTTCCAGTTCGAAATGAACCTCGAAAAAGCGCATCTTTTCGACCCCGTCTCGACGCTGCGGCTCACATCCGACGGCGAGGCGAAATCGGATGCATAGATTTGCTTGCGAAATCGTAAGGACGTCGCGTATAAACAGGTTCTCCCTCATTTATTGGGCAACAACACCGTCGAAAAGCAAACACCTGTGAATCAACAACTCCTCGCCGAAATCGGTCGCACGCAGCGGCTCGAAATTCTCAACACTCTCAAGCGCACCCGCGGTCTCTCCGTGAACCAGCTCGTGGAGCGCATGCACATGAGTTACATGGGCATTAAGCAGCATTGCCTCACCCTCGAACGCGACGGCTACCTCGACACCTGGCGACGCCCGCAGAAGATGGGCCGGCCGGAAATGGTTTATCGGCTGACTCGCCGGAGCCACGGACTTTTCCAGGCGGACAGCAACGCCTTCACCCTCGACCTCCTCGATTCCATCGCGGAAATCCACGGGCCGAACGCGCCGGAGAAGCTGCTCTACAACCTGTTTGAGCGGAAAACCGAGACGCTGAAGGAGAAGATCAAGGGCGAAACCGTCGAAGCGCGCGCGAAGGAGCTCGCGACCATGCGCGACCAGGAAGGTTACATGGCGCAATACGTTTCCGACTCGAACGAAGGCGGCCCGCAAATCCTCGAGTGCCATAGCCCGATCATGAACCTGGTCGAGAAATACAAATTTATCGGGAAACTCGAGCAGGACATGTTCGAGAAGCTGCTGCAGGTGCCGGTGCGGCGGGAAGAAACCTGGACTTCCGGGCTCTTCGAAGCGGCCTTTTATTTCGCGGTCTAGTCGCCCTGTAGCCGCCTCCCTGTGGGAGGCGTGGGATCGACGCGCCACCTTTTCCGGTTGCGGACGGGCCCCCGACACCGTGCTTCCCACAGGGAAGCAGCTACACGCGATTATGCGCGCGTTCCTGGGCATCGCGCGCCGGAATTAGCGCTTTCACCTTCCGCGAATCTCGATGTGATTTGCGGTGCCGCCGAGCAACCGAATCGCCGCGGCGTCATTACCTGCGAGCGAGATCACCTGGCCCGCGTTAGCCGAGTCGATGGTCTTGCACCGAGTCATAGCGGAAGTTGATGCGAGATAGACACAGGATATTACAGACGCGTGGGCGGCCGCTGAACCACTCGCAACGATCGCGTCGGCGGGACCGTCCTTGACCTTGGCCGACACCGACAGCAGGGAATACAATAATGACGAAGCTAGCCGGTGAAAAACAAATCGTCGTTATCGGAGACATTCACTCTCGCCTCGACCTGGCATTTGACGGGCTAAATCAGCTTGAACACGAGCATGGCGACATCGACCAGGTTTTCTCTGTCGGAGACGCAGGCTTGTTTCTTTGCGCTGATGACTGGAGTTATCTTGCCGGGCCGAAAAAATATCGTCGCCCGGAGCGGTCTCCCCAGATCACCGCCGCTTGGGAGAAATGGCGCTGGCCCATGGCCATGATTGGTGGGAATCACGAACCTCATCATCGCCTCCGAATGTTCGATACGGTTCATTTCGGCCCAAAATTGTCCTACACCGATGCTGGCATCCTGAAACACCAGGTTCCTGATCTTCGGGTCTATGGACTCAGCGGCATCTTCCATCCGGCACACTTGGGGTTTGGAACTGTTGGACATGGGAGACAGCCGACTCCTCGCGGATGGGCGGATCTGGCTACTCTCGCTATAAATAAAGCCATAGCGCCCAGACAGCTTTCCTATTACAAACAGCAGGACCTCGACCTTCTTCTTCGACTGGCGCCTGAGCCCGATCTTCTCTTAATCCACGACTGGCCAGTCCCGCCACCTCATATCCACTGCTCCGGCGTTCGCCCGGAAATGCTCCTGGTCGAGCGCCTCCGTCCGAAATGGGTTTGCTGCGGGCATCATCACGTTTCTGCTGAATTCAGCGTCGGAAAATCCAAGTGCATCGCGCTCAACATTGTCACCAATAAAGACAGTCCTTCGGTGCCAGCGATTCTGCCAGGTTGGGCGGGGATCTTTCGCTGGACAGGGACCGTGCTCGAGAAGATAGCCCTTTGGCCTACAGCAGAACGCTGGCTGCCTCTTCCGTGAGTTGGGCTTGGACTCGGTTGGTTAACTCACTGTGAAAATTCTTCTGCTTGCCGATCTGCATT
>JBBSUP010000043.1:0-27021 GCA_038234295.1 Chthoniobacterales bacterium | reverse complement strand
TACGGAACGATCCGATGGAACTTTTAAGAGGGCGCCTAACCACTCGGTCATTCCGAGCGCAGCGCAGCGCAGTCGAGGAATCCCGTGGAGCAGGCTTCAAGGTTTCGCCACGGGATCCCTCGACTACGCCTCCGGCTTCGCTCGGGATGACACGCCTTTTCAGACGCCCTCTCAGCCGCTTCGTCGCGGCCTTGCTCCTCTCCGCCTTCGCCCCGCTCCAGGCCGCGCCGCCGTCGCCTAACGAATACTCGCTCAAGGCGGTTTTCCTCTACAACTTCTGCCACTTCATCGATTGGCCGAACCTGGCCTTCGCCTCGCCGACGGACCCGCTCATCATCGGCATCATCGGGCCCGATCCGTTCGGCGATCTTCTGAATGAAGCGATTGCGGGCGAGAATTACCACGGCCGTCCGATCCAGATCGTCCACTTCGGCAGTCCGCGCGAAATCCGGCAATGCCATCTCCTTTTCGTCAGCCAGGCGGAGGACGAGCAGACCGGTAAAATCCTCGCCGCGGTCGCCGGTCGCAACATCCTCACCGTGGGCGAGACCGAAGCCTTTCTCGATCAAGGCGGCATGGTCGCGCTCACCGCCGAGCAAAACCGCGTCCGCCTGCGGATCAATCCGACCGCCTTGCGCGCGACGAAGTTGAGCGTGAGCTCGAAGCTGCTCCAGATCGCCGATATCCGTTCCTGAGATGGCCGCTGATTTCCTGCGCGACACGCCGATCAAACGCAAGCTCATGCTCGTGGTGCTGGTCTCAACCGCGTTTGCGCTGCTCCTGATGGGTAGCGCGCTCATCACCTACGAACTGCTCACCTTTCGGCGCTCCCTCGCGGTAAACATGAGCGTCCTCGCCGAGATCATCGGCTCGAACAGCACCGGCGCGCTCGCTTTCCAGGACGTGAAGAGCGCCCAGGAAATTCTCGCCGCGCTCTCCGCGGAAAAGCAGGTCACCGCCGCCGCGCTTTACGATGGAAAAGGCGAACTCTTCGCGCATTTCCCGACCACCAGGCCGGCCTCCGATTTTCCCGCTCGGCCGACGGCGGACGGCTCTCATTTTTATCGCGCGCATCTCGTCATGTTCCAGCCGATCCGGCAGGAGGAGGCGCGACTCGGGACGATCTATCTGCAGGCGGATCTCGGGGAAATGTATTCCCGGTTTTATGTCTACGGCGCGATGCTCCTCTTCGTCGCCGCCTGCGCTTCGCTCGGCGCGATCGCGTTCACGACGAAGCTGCAACAGCGCATCACGGGCCCGATTCTCGAGCTCGCGGAAGCCGCCACGGCCGTCTCCGAGGGCCAGGATTACTCCGTGCGCGCGACCCCGCGGAGCGCCGACGAAATCGGCCAACTAACTGCGGCATTCAACCAGATGCTCACCCGCCTCGGCGAGAGCAACGCGGCCCTGAGCGCGAGCGAGGAACGGCTGCGTTTCGCGCTCGAAGGTTCGCAGACCGGCACGTGGGATTACAACCTCCTCACCGGTCGCGTGACCTGGGACGATTTCATGTATCCACTCTTCCGGCGTTCGCGGGAGGAGTTCGACGGCACGATCGAAAACTTCCTCACTTTCGTGCATCCCGACGACCTCGTGCGGCTCGATCGCGAGACCAAGGACGCCCTCCAGAGCAAGAGCGTCATCGACGTCAGTTTTCGGGTGATCGATTTCGACGAAACCATCCGGCACATGACTTCGCGCGGGCGCGCCTACTACGACGACTCCGGCCGCGCTTATCGGATGAGCGGGGTGAGCATGGACATCACCGCGAGCAAGAAAAACGAAGCCGAGCTCAGCCGCGCGAAGGAAGCCGCCGAGGCGGCGAACCAGGCGAAGGACAACTTCCTCGCCATTCTCAGCCACGAGCTGCGCACGCCGCTCACGCCGGTCCTCGCCGCCGTCGCCATGCTCGAGGACGACCGGAGCGTGCCCGACCCCATCCTGCGCCAGCTCGAGATGATCCGGCGCAACATCGAGGTGGAAGCGCGCCTGATCGACGACCTGCTCGATGTCACCGGCATCATCCGCGGCAAGCTCGAGCTGAACCGCGCGCCGGTCGACGTCCGCACCCTCGTCGGACACGCCCGCGACAATTACTGCGCGCCCGCCGCCGCGAAGAAAAACCTGCGGGTCACGAGCGAAATCACCGCGACCGAGACCTGCATCCTCGCCGACCGCTCGCGCATGACCCAGGTCTTCTGGAACCTGCTCCAGAACGCCTGCAAATTTACCCCACCCTCGGGCGCGATCGGGATTCGGGTTTACAACGAAGCGGCGCCTCCTGCGTCGGACGGAAATTCTCAGCCGATGCTCGTGGTGGAGATCAGCGACAGCGGCATCGGCATCGCGCCCGAAAATATGGACCGCATCTTCAACGCCTTCGAGCAGGGCGAACGCTCGCGCACCCGGGTCTTCGGCGGGCTCGGTCTCGGCCTCGCGATCAGCCGAGCGATCGTCGAAATGCATGGCGGCGCCATCACCGTGGAAAGCGGCGGCGAAAACCAGGGCGCCTGTTTTCGCATTCGCCTAACGACCATCCCCGCCGGCGAGATCGCGGGGGCCGGCGCTGCCCCGGCCGCGCCGCGGGACGGACTCATCCTGCAGCCGCGTTCTTTGCGGGTCCTCCTGGTTGAGGATCACTCCGACACCGCCGAACAACTCACTCGCCTGCTCAAGCGCGCCGGCCACGAAGTCACCTGGGCCGGCAGCATCCGCGAAGCACGCGAGCTGCTCGCCGAGAGCGCAGAGAAAACCGCAGAGCGCGGCTTTAACATTCTCATCAGCGATCTCGGCCTACCCGACGGCAGCGGTCACGACCTTATGCGCGACCTGGCGAGCCAGCAGCGCATGCCGGGAATCGCGCTCAGCGGCTACGGCATGAAAGCCGACATCGAGACGAGCATGGAAGCCGGTTTCTCGCGGCACATCACCAAACCGGTCGATTGGCAGGAGCTCAAAGGCGCGATCCAAAAAATCGCGGCTGAACACTCGAGCTGACTTGCCACGGAAGGCGGTTGCCAAATTCCCGTGCTGCTCTGATAATGCGCGCTAACGGAAGGGTGGCTGAGTCCGGTTTAAGGCACTCGACTCGAAATCGAACGTGGGGTTAAACTCACCGTGGGTTCGAATCCCACCCCTTCCGCCACTTCTTTCTCCCGTCGAACGACGGTCTCGCGCCTCACCAGTTCGAGAGAGTTTTTTAGACAGGATTAACCGGATTAACAAGATTGGGGAGACACGTCCCCTCCCTACCCCGTTCTTCCATCCTGTTAATCCTGTTAATCCTGTCTAAAAAATTCGCGCTTGTCTCGCCGCGACGGACTCGATATTTCTGGAGCCGTTGGCCTAACGAACTCCCACGTTATGAAAGCCATCGTCTCTTCCGCGACCGGATTTTTCCGGGCCGCGACCGCGCTCTTCGTTGCGCTCCTGCTCGTCGGCTGCAGCGAGAGTCCGAATCCCGGGAAGGTTCGGCCTCGACACGATCGACGCCTCGGGCATCGACACGAGCCTGCTCGGCCATTCCTACGTCGACTCCTGCCAGCCGGTCCTGAGCGATCTCGGGATGCTCGTTGGCCAGGGGTTCGCGCCTTTGGAGCGCAAATTAAAAGATCGCCAGAAGGAAGGTCTCGCCTACTGGGCTTTCCCGGCGCCTTCGCGCGAGCATTTTTGCCTAACGAATGGACGAGTTCGACGACATCCTGGTCGTTCTGGGCTGCGCCGCCTATGGGCTCATCGTCGGCGAAGCGTCGCGCCTCGAGATCGGGCATGCCTTTTACTCGTTAGGCAAAGAGTGGACTACCTACGGTGTCTTCCTCCTCGCGTTTCTCGTTGGCGTGATCTCGCTCGTCACGGTGATGCCTTCGCACGAGTTCGGGGGCGGCCACAAACGCCCGCGCAAGCAGCGCTGGTTCCGCCGCGGAATGCGACCGCTCATCGTCTTTGGGGCGCTCGCCGTTCTTTTCCTCGTCGTCGCGCAACTCCTGCCGCACTCCGCGCTCAGCGATGATGAACGCCGGCTCCTGGCGAAGGCGAGAAACGAACGTCTGCAGTCTCCGTTGCTCGCGGCGAAACTCAGCCAGGCGGATCGCGAGTTCGATGAGGTGAAAGCGATCGATGGTGCGCATCTCAACCGGCTCGATCTCAACGTCCTCCTCTGGCCTAACGGAGTGTTCCTCGATCCGGGCCCGGTGCCGATTAGGACCGTCACCGAAGTGCTCGCGCCGCGCGCTCCGGTCTGGCCCGTGCTCCTCAGCGGCGCCGCGTTCCTCTATCTCTGGTGGCTCGCCGCGCTCATCTTCGATCTCGGTTTTGTCTGGCAACGCTACATCCGCAATTCCCTCGCAAACGATCGGCTCATGCTCTGGAGTAATTACCGCGAACCATAGTCCGTCATCCCGAGCGGAGTGAAGCGAAGCGGAACGCAGCCGAGGGATCCCGTGGGGTTTTCGTGAAGATTGCGCGCGGATGATCTCCCCGCACCGGCTTCCTAGCGGCTCCACGGGATCCCTCGACTCCGCTGCGCTCCGCTCGGGATGACCGCGGGCTGGCGCCGGACCCGGCTGGGCGGGCTCTCGCCTAACGAATCCTGAAACGTTATATTTACGGGGGCCACTCGATTTCGTTCTTGCCAATGGCACTCTCAATGCTTTCCATGGGTCTCCGATGATCACGGCGAATTGTCGGGCGCGGTTCACGGCGGCGGATTTTCAATTTATCGTGCGGACGCTGGCCCGTTCGCCTAACGACTCCGTCTCCCTGGTCGATCTCCTCGGCGATGAGGAAACACGCGACGCCGTGCTCGATCAGCCGCGACTCGTGGAGGCGATTCTTTCCCAGGGCGGACAGCTCGCGATCTCCTCGGCGTTTTACTTCTACGTCCTCGCGCGCCACGTCCTCCGCCGCGCCGATCTCACCGATCGCAAGCTCTGCGATTACGTCGCCTCGCTCCTCGAGACTTTCTCGCGCGCGAACGGCCTGAGCGCACCGCACGCCGGTCAGGAACAGGGCCAGCAATATCTCAGCGACATGCTCATCGCCCTTACCCGCGCGAGCGCGGCGGAGACGTTTCTGCTCCGCGCGCATGTCGGCAATTACTCGCTCTTCGTCAGCGGCATCTTCCACGAAAATGCGCAGCGTCGCAGCCTGCGCGGCGCGCCCGATCTGGAGTTTTACGAGAAAATCGGGCGTACGAATTTCCAGCTCGTCGCCGCGCACTCGACCGCGAAACGCTGCGAGCTCAGCGACGTTTTTGAGAAACTTGCCGATCGTTTCCACGACGTCCGGCTCGCGCTCAACCACCTTTCCGACGAGCTCCTGAATCTCGACGACGACGGCAGCAGCCACGCGCTTCTTCTCCCATGAACGAGACGCTCTTCAGCCAGATCCAGCGTCTCTTCGAGCGCACCTACGCGCAGGTCGGGATCAACCTCGAAGATTGCCTGATCGACCAGCGCCGCTGCCGGCAGCTGACGAAACTCGCGGGCGCGTCCGCACGCGAGCTGAGCGAACTCGCGCGCACCTTCCTGCGCACCGCGGACAACCAGCTCTACGTCGGGATTTACTACTCGCGCTGGCTCATCCAGCAGCTCGAGGAACACGATCCACGCGCGGGCCTAACGAATCGCAACATTCGCTCGCTGATTGCGTTCGTGGAGGAAATCAATCACGCGCTCCACGCCGCGCTCCAGTTCCGCAACGGCGAGCGCGGGATCGAGCGCGAAGATTTCGCGCGCGATCTCGAGCTCCAGGCCCGGGTCGATACCTACCTCGTGCTCCTGCTTTTCGTCGCCTTCTTTCGCAAGACGCAGCGGGTCTCGCGCGCCGATCGGCGCTGGCTCCGTTTCCATCTTTTCGAGGCGCAAAGTCCGGGCGCGTTCCGCGATCAGAATCTGCGGGCGCGCTATCTCGAAACGACCGAGCTCGCCGCGAGCTACACGCGTTTTCTCGACACCATCAACGGGATGCGGCGGCTCGAAGAGATCCGGCAATTCCGCTCGCTCGGTTACGGCGAGAAAAAGACGCGCATCCTCGCGCTGATGGACGCGCCGCCGAAGTAGGCGCGCTTTTTACCGTCCCCACCGTCGTTGGACGACGCTCAGCCCTGACCGCGTCCTCACGTTTGCCGAGTCCATCGGCCCGCAGTTACTTCCCGGATGAAGCGGCGTTCGCTCTTTCTCTGCACTCTCAGTCTCGCCACCTTTCTCGCCGCGTGCGCCCCGCTGACCCCCGACCTGCCCTCCGGCGACGAGCAGCAACTCAACCGCCCCGGCACTCTCTCCGGCCCGCCGCCGCGGAATCCATTAGAAGATCCCGACGAGGCGACGCAGTCCTACGTCCCGGGCCAGTAAGGTGACCACCAGCGCGCGTCCCGTTTTTCCCGAGGTCGATTGTGAGATTGTCTTCGATAATCGCACTCGCCAGCTCTACGCGACGGATGCTTCTATTTATCAGATCGTTCCTGCCGGCGTGGCGTTTCCGCGGAGCGCGGAGCAGGCGAAAGCCGCCATCCTCGGCGCCGCGGGCGCAGGCCTGTCGGTCACGCCGCGCGGCGCCGGCAGCGGCCTCGCCGGTGGCGCGATCGGCGATGGCTTGATCGTCGATTTCTCGCGGCACAATCGCCAGATCACCGGCCTCGACCTGGAGCAGCGTCGCGTCCGCGTCGGCGCGGGCGTCCTCGACCAGCTGAACACCTTTCTCCGGCCGCATGGCTACTGTTTCGGGCCCGACGTCGCGACGAGTTCGCGCGCGACCCTCGGCGGCATGATCGCAAACAACTCCTCCGGCGCGCGCGTCCCGGTTTACGGGACCACGGCGGATCATGTGAAAGCCCTCGAGATTGTGCTCGCGGACGGGCGCGTCGAGACGATCGGGCCGGAGCACTTATCGTTAGGCAAAGAACAGGCGGAAGTCGCTGCGCTCGTCGAGGCGCACGCCACCGCCATCACGGAGCGCATGCCGCCGGGAATGCAGAAGCGCTGGAGCGGCTATGCGCTCGAGCGCTTCCTGCACGCGCCGAAGAATCTCGCCGAAATTCTCGGAGCCAGCGAAGGCACGCTCGCCGCAATTTTTTCCGCGGAGCTGAACATCGTGCCGCTGCCGCGCGAGAAAGGTCTCGGCCTGATTTTCTTCGCCTCGGTCGCGGAAGCGATGCAGGCGACGGTCGAGTTGCTCGATCTCCAGCCGGCGGCAATCGAGCACATCGACCGCATCCTCTTCGATCAGACCAAAGGTCAGCTCGAGTTCGAGGCCGCGCGTCGTTTGCTCGAACTCGACGCGAAACCGTGCGAGTCGATTTTGCTCGTCGAGTTCCAGGAAAACGCGGAAGAAAAGCTGGCGTCGTTAGGCAAACGCCGGCTCGGGTTGCGCACCACGATTTGTCGCAACGTCACCGAAATGGCGCTCGTCTGGTCGATGCGTAAAGCCGGCCTCACCCTCCTTACCGGCCGCGCTGGGCCGGCCAAGCCGGTCACGGGAATTGAGGACGTTGCCGTTTTGCCGGAGCATCTGCCGGCCTACGTCGCCGGGCTCGAATCGATCATGCGGCCGCTCGGTCTCGACGCCTGTTACTATGGGCATGCCGCGACCGGTTTGCTCCACGTGCGCCCGGTGATCGATCTCCATTCCGCAGCGGACATCGCCAAGTTCCGCCAGGTCACGAACGAGGTTTCCGCACTCGTCAGGCAGTTCAAAGGCTCCTTCGCGGCCGAGCACGGCGTCGGCATCGCGCGCACCGAATACATGCCCGAACAGGTCGGCGAAGAACTGCTCGGCGTGATGCGCGAGATCAAGCGCGTCTTCGATCCGCGCGATCTTTTTAATCCGGGAAAAATCATCAGCGACGGTCGGTTCCGGCTCGATCGCGACCTGCGCTGGGGCGCCGGCTACGAAATCGAGTTGCCCTTCACTCCGGTGCTCGCGTTCGCGGCGAAGGATCATTCGTTTGTCGGCAATCTCGAGCAGTGCAACGGCTGCGGCGGCTGTCGCAAAGATGCGCCCACGATGTGCCCGACCTTCCTTGCGACCGGCGAGGAATACATGTCGACCCGCGGCCGCGCGAACGCGATCCGGGCCGCACTCGACTTGCGTGTGTCTGGCGAGGATCCGCTCCGCGCACAGGAACTCGAAGACGCGCTCAGCAACTGCCTCTCCTGTAAAGCGTGCACCACCGAGTGCCCGTCGAACGTCAATCTCGCGCTCCTGAAAGCGGAACTGATCCACGCCCGTTACGCGCGCGATGGTCTGCCCCTGCGGGTGCGGATAATGAGTGACGTCGACTCGTTAGGCAGGCTCGGTTGCCTGCTGCCGTCGGTGGCAAATGCCGCGCTCGATTTCGGGCCGCTGCGCTATTTGATGGAGAAGACGCTCGGGATCTCCGCGCGGCGAACGCTGCCGCAATACGCCCACGAACGGTTTGATAGGTGGTTCGTTAGGCGTGGCGCTGTAGCCGGGGGCGGCGACCCCGGCCGGTCGACCCCCAAGTTGCAGCCCGCCGGGGTCACCGCCCCCGGCTACAACCTGCGCGGGCGCGTGATGCTTTGGGACGATACGTTCGTGCGCTATCACGAGCCGCATATCGGGATCGCCGCGGTTCGGGTGCTGGAGGCTCTCGGGTTTGAGGTCGTTCTTCCAGAAGGCCGTAAGTGCTGCGGACGCCCCGCTTTCAGCCAGGGCAACCTGAAGGAAGCGGCGCGGCTCGGGCGGCATAATCTCGCGCTCCTCCGCGACGCGGCGGAGCCGATTCCGATTCTTTTCCTCGAGCCCTCCTGCTACTCGATGTTCGTGGAGGATTATCGCGAGCTGCAATTGCCGGACCCGCAGCCGATCGCGGCGCGTTGTTTTCTCTTCGAGAAGTTTGTCGATGATCTGCTCGAGCGCGAGCCGGACGCGCTTTCATTCGTTCGGCGTGAAGCGCAGGTCGCGATTCATGCGCACTGCCATGCGAAGTCGCTGCTCCACCCCGGTTTCATGGTGCGGTTGGTGGAGCGGTTACCGGGCCGGAAAGCGACGCTGCTCGATACCGGTTGTTGCGGAATGGCCGGCGCCTTCGGAATGCTCGAATCGAAATACGATCTTTCGCTCAAGGTCGCGGAGCCACTCGTTAGGCAAGTGGAGAATCAGCCTAACGATGCCGTAGTCGTTGCCTCAGGCACGAGTTGCCGGCACCAGATCGACGACCTCACGCCGCGCCATCCGCAGCACATGGCGGAGCTGCTCGCGGACGCACTCGCCGCGCGATGAACGCGCGCCGGTTCGATCCCCTGCTCCTCGCGGTCCTGCTCGCGACGACGCTCTTTTGCCTGCACGGCATCGGTTGGGGCCGGGTGGAAGATTGGAATCGCGATCAGATGGCGCTCCGTCCGTTGCGGGGGTTGCGGCCCTTCTTTTTCCACAAGCCGCCCTTCGACACCTATCTCAATCATTTCCTCGTACTCGCCCCGGTGCAGGCCGCGGAGTCGATCAAGCAATGGCTCACCGGCCAGCCGCAGCACTGGAATCACGTGCGGCTAATTTGTTCGCGCCTGCTCGTGCTCGTGCTCGTGCTCGGCACCGTCGTGCTCGGTTACGTGATCAGCCGGCGTTTTTTCGGGCTGCTCGCGGCGCGAGTGAGCGCGCTGTTTCTCGGGACTTCCGCGGGGTTCATCGCCTCGGCGCATTACCTGTCATGCGATACGCCGCTGCTTTTCTTCCTCTTCGCGACGCTCTTTTTCGCACAACGCATCGTGCAGCGTGGCTGGACGCGCGACTACTTCTTCGCGGGTCTGCTCGCGGGCATCGCGACCGCGACGAAGTACAACGGCCTCGCCGCCGGCATCCTCATTCCGGTGGCGCATCTGCTCTCGCCGAACTGCACCTCGTGGCGCCGCTGCTTTTTCGATCCGAAGGTTTTTCTGGGCGTGGCGATGGTGCCGGCGGGCTTTGTTCTGGGGAATCCCTACGCGGTGATCGACTGGCGGCGTTTCGTTGGCGACTTCATGTATAACTATGAAGTCACGCCGGTTTATGGCGGGCAACACGGGAGCGGCTACACCGCTTTCCTGCATCGCTTCGGCGAGATCCTCGGCGTGCCCGGGAAGATCGTGCTCTTCATTCTCGTGATCGCTTCCGCGGCCGTCCTCATCTGGCCGCGGCTCCGTGAACGAGAGCGCGTGTCGGGGTTTTTGCTCATCGCGAGCTTCTTCCTTTTGTACTACCTGAAGATCGGCGCGTTCGCGCGGATGCCGACGCGGTTCGTGCTCCCGGCGGTGCCGTTCGCGATTTTGCTGATGGGGCCGGTCCTTTCGCGCTTCGAAAACCATCGGCGCTGGATTTACGCGCTGCTCGCGCCGCTCGTTTTCTACAACGTCCTCTGCTCCGCGCTCGTCGGCTGGCGCTTCGCGAGCGATCCGCGGCTGGCGGCGCAGGATTGGATGCTGGCGCATCTCCGCCGCGGAGAGCTCGTGGAATCGAGCGCGAGCAGCCCGCGCTGGTCGCAGCTCGACGAGCTGAACATGGGAGAACGCCGCCCGACCGAGCCGGACTGGCGTCGCCCTTTGCGGCGCGGGCGCATGGTCGACCTGCGGATGCCGTCGGTGAACGGCCGGTCGAAACTTTTCGCGCGCATCCTGAAAGGAAACCGCTGGGTCGAAGCGGGGCGGCACCACGAGGGCGAGCCGGACGAGAATCTCTACACCGAAGCGGCGCTGCTCGAGCGGAATCCCGATTACGTTGCCGTCTATGAACCGGACACGCTGATGCCGAGCGAGACCGTGCAAAACTATTACGCACAACTGCGCCACGGCGACTTGCCTTACACGATCGAGTTCGAGCAGGAGCTACCGAAGATTTCGCGGAATTTGTATCCCCGCGACATCGATTTTCTCGAGGGGCGGATGACAATTCTGGAACGTCGGCCAGCCGCCGTGACTCCCTAGCGACGATGTCGACGGAGCTGCTGCTTTCACTGGTCATCCCGACTTACAACGAGCGCGGAAATCTCGCGCCGTTGCTCGAGGAACTGCGCGGACTGCTCGACGACGCCGCCCCGAATCTCTACGAACTGATCGTCGTCGACGACGACAGCCCCGATCGCACGTGGGAATTAGCCGAGGAAATCAGCTGCGATTTTCCGCAGGTGCGCGTCCTGCGCCGCAAGGCAGAGCGCGGTCTTTCCGCGGCCGTCGTCGCCGGCTGGAAAATAGCGCGCGGAACAATTTGGGGCGTCATCGACGCCGATCTCCAACACCCGCCCGCGGTCATCGTCCCGCTGCTCGCAGCGATGGCGGACGACGTCGATCTCGCCGTGGCGACGCGTCATCTTCCGGGCGGCGGAGTGAGTGATTGGAAATGGTCCCGGCGCATTCTCTCGCGCGGAGCGCAGGCGGTGGCGGTCGCGCTGGTGCCGGCGGCACGGCTGGTGAGCGATCCGATGAGCGGATTTTTTCTCGTGCGGGCAGTCGCGCTCCCGCTCGAGCGGATCAATCCGTTAGGCTACAAAATCCTGCTCGACGTGCTCGCGCAGGGAAACCTCCGCGACATCCGCGAAGTGCCGTACGTTTTCCGCGAACGCAGTTCCGGTGGCAGCAAAGTGACGCTGCGGCAGTATTGCGAATTCGTCGTGCAACTCGTAGGTCTGAGACGATCGCGATGAGTCGGTTGCGTGGGGAAGAAACGTTATTACACTCGTGATAACATGGTCCTCACCCTAAAGCTCCGTAAAGTCGGCAACTCCGTCGGTCTCGTTCTTCCAAAGGAAGCGCTCGCGCGCCTGAACGCGCGCGAGGGCGACGAATTGCTCTTGACCGAAGCGCCGGATGGCAGCTTCCGGGTGACGCCGAGCAACGCCGACTTCAAACGGCAGATGGAGGCCGCAGAATCCGTCATCAGCCGCTATCGCAACACTCTGCGCGAGCTGGCGAAGTGAAAGAACCGGAATGGATCCCGCAGGAGACCGTGCTCGCCCTGCAGGAGCGGCTGCTCGCTGAATTTGGCGGAGCGGTCGGGATTCGCGACGAAGGTCTGCTCATCTCGGCTTTGTCACGACCGCTCAACCGATTCGCGTACGAAAAGCCCACGCTTTTCGAACTGGCAGCGAACTATGCTTTCGGCCTGGTCCGAAATCACCCGTTCCTCGACGGCAACAAGCGAATCGGTTTCGTCACGGCAGTGCTCTTTCTAGAACTGAACCGAATCTCCTTCGACGCCAGTGAAGCCGACGCGACGGTGCAAACTCTCGCTCTCGCTTCCGGCAACCTCAGCGAAGCCGAATATGCGGCTTGGCTGGAAGCGAATTCCGGGGTGGCCCGGGCTCGAAAACGACCTCGTTAGGCAGAGGACTCAGATAGCGTCTCAGAACTCGGTCATTCCGAGCGGAGCGCAGCGGGGTCGAGGAATCCCGTGGAGCGAGCTTAAAGGTTCCGCCCCGGGATCCCTCGACTCCGCCCCGCAGCCGCGGGGCTCCGCTCGGGATGACGAAACTTTTGGACACCCCTAGCTCTTCGGCGGAGCAGCACCCGCGGGGCTGGCGGCAGGGGCCGGCGGCGCTCCGCCCGGGAGATCGGTTTCCGCCGGCACGGCTTGGAGGTCGGGTTCGGTCCAGGATTCAGCGTGGCCGGCGAGCTCTTTACGCAGGGCGCCGATCCCTTCCGGCGCGACCGGACCCGCGGTGTTGCCCCATTCCTGTCGGATGTAAGTCAGGACCTGCGCGATCTTTTGGTCGTTGAGCGTTTTTTCCCACGGCTGCATCACGGCCGAGCCGTATTGCGCACCTTTCACGGTGAGCGGTCCCTGCAAACCCTTGAGCAGGATCATGCCCAGACGGCGGGTGCCGCCGCTGACATATTCGGAACCGGCGAGCGGCGGGTATTGTCCCGCTACGCCGAGTCCCGTGGCTTGGTGGCAGGTGGCGCAGTTAGCGGAGTAAATCTTCGCGCCTTTTTGCGCGGGAGTTAGCTCAGCCGCTTGCTCTGTCGCCCCGCCCGCTCCGGCATGGCTCGCGACGCGGGGGGCGTTGCCGAGATAATCGAGGCCGTCGCCGCTCCAGTTGCCGGCATAACGACCGAGATACGCGCCGCCAAAAAAGACCGCGAGTCCGTAGATCGCCACGAGCCAAAGCGAGAGCGGTTCGCGGCCGACATCCGGATCGATCTTCTCCCGCGCGACGGCGGCGTGGGTTTCGTAGACGGCGCCGGTTTCGCCGTAATCCATCCCTTGGTGCGGAGTGTTTTCCGGGGTCTGGCCGATCATTTCTTTGCCTCCGTGCCCGGAGCCGCGGCGATGATAGGCGACTTCGCTTCTTTCAAGGCATGTGTCTGGTCGCGGGACATGAGATAGGCGACCAGGCATTTCGCGTCGTAGCTCGGGACGATCTCCCAGCCTTGCTTCGGCTCTTCGGCGGCATCGCCGGCGAAGTTCAGCGCGTCCGGCGAAACGATCCCGGAGATGCGCCGCTTCTCGTAGAGGAAACGGAAGGCTGGCATGTCGGAATCTTCACTGATGGTCCGTGGATTGTAGAGGTGGCGATGATGCCAGGCCGCGGTGTAGGGAATCGGATTTCCCTCCGCGGTGAGGCCTGTCACATTGTCCACCAAGGCCGGCGCGGTCGTGGCCACATTCGCCGCAGGCTGGCTGCCGGCGTTCGGCAGCGGGCTCGGCGAAACGGAGCCGGCGGGCGACGCGGCGGCGATGGCGGCGGCCGGTGAAGCACCTGCTGCAGGACTCGCACCCGCGGCCGGGCTGACGGCAGAGGCGGCAGGGGCAGGACTCGCGCCCGCGGCCGAGCTGGCGGTAGCGGCGGCCGGCGCAGTTGCGCCCGCGGTGGCGGGGGCAGGACTCGCGCCCGCGGCCGGGCTGGCGGCAGCGGCGGCTGGCGTAGCCGCACCCGCGGTGGCCGGGGCAGGTGAGGCGGCTCCCTCTTCCTGCAACGCCGGCCGATGACCAACGTTCGCGAGATCAGGACCGGTGCGCATTTTCCCGAGGAAAACGATCGGCTGGAAAAGATAGTCGCGCGGGGCGCTGCGACGTTCGCCCCATTTGCGCTCGAGATCGGAGCCGCCGTAATCGGGGCGCACCTGCTGCGAGTGACAATAGACGCAGCCATTTGCGGCATAGACCTGTGCGCCACGGATCGCCATGCCGGAATCAGGCGACGGATAAACGTCGGTGCCGTCTTCATCCGTCTGCGGATCGAGCGCGCCAATTTGGAGATTCGGGATCACCGTCAGCCCGAGCCAGGAAAAGGCGAAGACGCCGAAGATGCCGAAGAAAAGAACCTGAAGACCTTTCATCAGTGACCTCCTCCGGCTGCCGGCTCGAGCGGATTCAGGAAGGTCGGGACCCGCGCCGTGCGACCAAAGCCGAGCAGCATGAGACCGAAGTGAAAGGCAAAGACAAAATGCGAAACCGTGAGGAGCAACCCGGAGAGACTGCGCCCGCGCAGATACGGCAAAATCGAATCCGTGGTCTCGGAGAACGGCAACGTCGGGTCATTTAAACTCACGCCCTGGACGAAACCGCCGACGAGCAGGAGGAGAACCATCAGCCCAATCCCGTAGGCGGCGGACCAGAAGTGGAGTTTGATCAGCGAGGCGTAACGCCATTCCCGCCCGACCAAACGCGGCACGATGTAATACATCGACCCGAAAATGACCATGCCGAAAAAGGCATAAAGGCCGAGGTAGGTATAGCCGACACTCGCCTGCGTGAAGTGCGTGATCCGCGCGACCGAACGCAGCGACATGATCACACCGACCAGGCTAAACGCCGTGTAAGAGATCGCGCCGAAAACCGTGAAGCGGAGTGTCGGGCTGTAGCGCATGAGCGCAAAATGCCCGCGCATCGTGAGGTGGTGATTCAGGCCGACCGTCGCGACCGGGATGAGGGTGAGAATCGTCGCCGCGATACTCGCGGTGATCATCCACGCCGGGAACGGTCCATCGACGAGGCGCTGCATGCCCGTCCAGCTCGAAAAGAGCGCGAACGTCCAGAAACCAAGCGTCGCGAGGTAGTAGCTATGCACCGGCCGCCCGATCACTTTCGGGATCATGTAATACGCGGTGCCGAGACCGATCGAGCCGAACCAGAGGAAGAGGAGATTGTTCGCGAACCACCAGTTCACCGCCGCCTGCATCACGCCTTGCACCGGGAAGATGAAGAGCATGATCTGCGCAGCCGCGTAGAGCCACGGGAACCAGAGAAACGCGCCGAGCAAATACCATTGGGTGATGTAAACATGCCCGCGCCGGCGATAGCGGAACATGATCAGCGCCCAGGTCATGATCAGCAGATAAGCGCAGAAGAGGGTAATCGCGGAGTAATCTGGAAACTCGAGCCATTCATAGCCAGTGCTGTCCCCGGCGAGAATCCCGATCACGCCCATGAGGACCCCGAGATTCCAGAAGGCCGCGCCGCTTAGCAGGATGAGGGGATGCCGGAGAGTCGTCCGGCAAAGGCGCGCCATCAGCCAGATCGCGGTGCCCATTCCGGCCATCGAACCCCATCCATAGATGAGCATGTCGAACTGCGCGGGACTCAACCGGCCCCAAGTGAGAAAAGCTACATCTGCGAGGGTGTCGGGCGCGTGGAGTTTGAAAGCGGTGACGAGCGCGAGCAGCGTCGAGAGGACCAGCCAGGCCATGGCCGAGGTGTAAAACACCAGCACCGGCAAGCGGGTCGAAGTGTCGATCAGCGCACGCTCCACGCGATCGACTTCCCCGGGCGTGATCTCCTCCACGACGCTTTGCGTCTCCACAATGATCTCTTCGGACGTCGTCATGATTCGTTAGGCGCGCTCCGGCGCGGGCGCGGCCCGTCTGCTTTGCGCGCCCGGAAGCGTGCAAACCAGCGCCGGCGCGGCATGACCAAATCTGTCGGCTGACCGATCGGCTCCTCGTGGTCGAAGATGACCGCGGCATTGTCGTCGGCCTGGCGGGCGTTGCTGAAAAAATCGGAGAGGCTCATCAGGGATTCGGTGAAGAGGTAGGCGGCGGGATCTGGCCGTTGCCGCGGATCGGATGCGGCGTGCCCGGCGGTTTTCCGAGCGACATCGGCGTGGGCGAAACCGGCGCGACATCGGTTCGAGAATTCGGCGCGGCCGCAGGCGTAGCGGACGCTCCGGGTTGGGTGCCGGCGGGCGCGTTGGGCGGGTTCGCCGCCGCCGCGGGTTGTCCGCGGATCTCGGAGTTTTGGCCTTCCACGGAAGTTGGTTTTGGCGTCGGCGATGTTGCCGGAGGCGCTTGCGCCGCGGGATTCGCCGGTTGTTCTGCGCCGGTCGCAGTCACAGGAACAACGGCCGGAGCCGGCGTGGCGATCGGACCCGCGGGCATCGGTTTGCGGGCCTGGAGGTCGGTCAGTTCCAACTCCATCGCACGCGCGATCGGCACATGGGCCACACCCTTTTCCTTGTCGAGCCAGCCGTAGCTGTTCGCAGTCTTGTCCCAATCTTCGCGCGCGGTTTTCAATTTCTCCGTGCGCACCTGCGAGCGGGAATCCTCGTAACTCGAGCCGCGCTGCATCGCGCCAAAGGTAATCGCCACAATCGCCCCAAAGCCGAGGAAGAGCATGACCGCCCAGACCCACGCCGAGAAAAGGAAGCGCGGCTGGTCAGGATGAAGAAGGCTTTCGTCGCGGGTAGGCACGGTTAATTAGTGAGGCGCAGCGACTCCAAAAGTCGCGGGTCGCGCACCGGGAAGAGCGAGGTTTTGCCGATGATACGCAGATAGAAAAAGGCGAGGGTGCCGCCGATGCCGATGAGCGGCAGAAAATCAAGAATGCTCAAGTGCACTCCGGTCCCGTGGAGCGCCGGGAGCACGACGACATACATGTCGAGTACCTGCATTAAAAGAATCCAGCCGGCGATCAGGCACAGGTATTTCACGGTGGTCTTCGTGATCCGCGGCAGGAGCAGGGCGAAGGGGACAAAGAACCGGCCGATGACCAGAATCCACGAGAGCACGTTCCACGATTCGGTGTTCCGGATGAGGAAATATTGCGTCTCCTCGGGAACGTTCGCATACCAGTAAAGCATGTACTGGCTGAAGCCGATGTAGGCCCAGAAAACGGTGAAGGCGAGGAGCCATTTCCCCATAATGTGATAGTGCTCGACCGTCACCACTTCCTTGAGGTAGCCGGCTTTCTGTAGCGCCGCGATCACGAGGACGATCAACGCCATCGAGCTGCCCGCGGTGCCGGCAAAAATATACGGGCCCCACATGGTCGAGAACCAGTGCCAGTTCAGGCTCATGAGCCAATCGAACGCGCCGAAAGTAAGGCAAAGCGCAAAGACCGGAAGGCCGACGAAGGCGAGTCTCCGCATCAGGATCGTGTAGCGCGGGTTGCCGTCGCGATCCTGCTGGACGGAGAGCTTCCGCAAAAACCATGCGACGAGGGTCAAGGCGACGAAGAAAAAGACTGCGCGTCCGAGGAAAAACTCCCAATTTAGGTAGCTGCGTTTCGCGTCCAATCCCGGGTCGATCCCGACCGGGATATCCATCCAGCGGTAGAGATATTTCCGCCATAACCAGATCGGCAGAAAGAGCACCGCCAGCACCGGCATGAGCATCGCAATGTTCTCGAGCTGCCGCCGCACGACCACGGACCATTCCGCATCGACCACGTGATGCACGATCGTCCAAAACATGCAGCCGATGCAGAGGGTGAAGAAAACGATAAATCCGAAGAGCCAGGAGTAGCTGAATTGCACCGGCGAAATGAACGCACCGATGAAGCTCAGGATGAGCCCAATCAGGCCAATCGCGCCGCAGATGAGCGAGAGCCCGGCAAAACGGCTCGTCTCGAAAAATTCGCCTTCCGGCGCGGGCAGGACGTGGGTTCGATCGCTCATTTCTTCTCCGGTTCCTCCGCTTTCGCCGGCTCCGGTTTTTTCTCCAAGTCCGCCACGCGCTCTGCCGGGACATCCGCCGCAGCCGCGTGTTGGCTGCGCTGCAACGCGCGCAGGTAGGAAATGATCGCCCAGCGATCCGTCACCGAGACGCGCGGGCCGTAGGCCATCATGGTGTTCTTGCCGTGGGTGATGGTGTCGAAAATCTCGCCGTCCGACATCTTGCGAATCCGGTCGTCCTGCAAAGTCACAACGGTGGTGAGGCCGTATTGCTTGGTCATCCCGTCGCCATTAGCGAGCTCGCCGTGGCAGATCACGCAATTGATGTTGAAGCGCTGTTGCCCGCGCGCGAGCAGCGCCGGCGTCATCTCCATCGGGATACCGGTGCCCCAGTTTGGGCCCATCTTGCCGGTATTGTAATAATCGGTGCCCTCGCTGAACCCGAGGTGCGCGTGCATCGCGCTTTCACCTGCGGCATCGGGAGCGCTTCCCGCGTCTTGCGGCATCGGCATGTCGTAACCAATCGGCACCGTCCCATCGACCGGCTTGCGGCTGCCGCGCTGGTCGGCAAAGAAATTCGATTCCGCCTGCGCGCGCACTTTCGGCTGGCGCACCATGTCGGGGAAAATCTCGATCTCAGGCCGGGTGCTCGTCTGCCCGCGGAAACCGAAGACCGCGAGCCAGGCGATCGTGACCAAAATGAAAATGAGGAAAAAGGCACGCAGCATGGCTATTCCTCGTGCACCACGGTGATGTGCTGGCCGCCGGTTTTTTCCAGCAGCTGCACCGCTTCGTTTTCGCTGAAACGCGGATCGCGCGCTTCCAGGACGAGGAAGAAGCTATCGTTCGTTACGCGTTTGAAACGCTCCCAGTTAAACATCGGGTGATTCCAGCGCGGGAGCAGATTCATCGTCAGCATCGCGCTAAAGGCCGAGAAGGCGGAGCAGAGAATCGTGAGCTCAAACATGATCGGGAAGAACGCCGGCACCGTCCAAAAGTTGGTCGGTTTCCCGTGCACGATCAGCGGATAGAGAAACGACGACGGCCCGAACTCGAGCAGACAGGCAAAGAGTAAACCGGAAATCCCACCGATGAGCACGACCGCACTGAGCCACGATTTGCCGAGACCCATGGCGTCATCCATGCCATGAATCGGGAAAGGCGAATAGACGTCCCAGCGTTTGAACCCGGCGTCGCGCACCAACTTCGCCGCTTCGTAAAGCGCGGATGCGCTCGGGTATTCCGCCGCGATCCCGTAAACTCGATTTCCGCTCGGGGTGATCATGTGCGCTCCATGCCCCCGGCTTGGACGGTGTGATGTTCTTCCGGCGTCGCGTGATGCGGATCAGCTTCCGGCAGCACGATTTTCACTTCCGACATCGCGATCATCGGGAGGAAGCGAATGAAGAGCAGGAAGAGCGAAAGGAAAATTCCGAAGGTGCCGACGAACGTCCAGATATCGACCCAGCTCGGGTGAAACAATCCCCAGGACGAGGGCAAAAAGTCGCGATGTAATCCGCCCACGATAATGATGAAACGCTCGAACCACATCCCGGCGTTGACGCACATGCAGACGAAGTAAACGACGAAGATATTATAGCGGCACCAGCGGAACCAAAAGAGCTGCGGCGAAAGCATGTTGCAGAAGAGCATGCCGACCCACCAGTACCACCAGTAAGGTCCGAAGATGCGGTTGTAGAAGGCGAATTTTTCGTACTGGTTGCCGCTATACCAGGCGATGAAAAATTCCATGATGTAGGCGTAGGTGACGATCGAGCCGGTGAGCAAAATGATCTTCGCCATTTTGTCGATGTGCTGCGGCGTGATGATGTCCTGCAGCTTGTAAATCGCCCGCGCCGGAATCATCAAGGTCAAGACCATGGCGAAGCCGCCGAAGATCGCGCCCGCGACGAAATAGGGCGGGAAAATCGTCGTGTGCCAGGTCGGGATGATCGAGGTGGCGAAGTCGAAGGAAACCACGCTGTGCACCGAAAGCACGAGCGGGGTGGCGAGGCCGGCTAAAAGCAAGTAGGCCATTTCATAATGGCGCCAGTTGCGGTTCGAGCCCCGCCAGCCGAGCGCGAAAATTCCATAAAAGAATTTTTTCGCCTTCGTCGTGGCGCGATCGCGCAACGTTCCGAGATCGGGAATCAATCCCGTATACCAAAAAAGGACCGAGACCGAGAAGTAGGTCGAAACCGCGAAAACGTCCCAGAGGAGCGGGCTGCGGAAGTTTGGCCAAATACCGTACTGCATCGGCACCGGAGCAAGGAACCAGGCCATCCAGACCCGGCCAATGTGCACCCCCGGGAAAATGCCGGCGCAAATGACGGCGAAAAGGGTCATCGCCTCGGCCGAGCGGTTGATCGAGGTGCGCCATTTTTGCCGGAGCAAAAACAAGATTGCCGAGATGAGGGTGCCGGCGTGACCGATACCGATCCAGAAAACGAAGTTGGTGATGCCCCACGCCCAGGCCACCGGCATGTTCACCCCCCAAGTGCCGACGCCGGTCGAGATGAGGTAGGCAAGGCAGAATAAACCAATCCCCGCGATCGCCACGGTGACCGAAAACGAAACCCACCACCAGCGCGGCGTGCCACCCTCGACCGCGCCCGCGATCCGGTTGGTGACCCAGTCGAAGTTGCGTTTGTTCAGCACCAACGGCACCCGCGCGAGCGGCCTCGCGACCGAAGCCGAGGCTTCTCCCGCGATCACATCAGGAGCAGTGGTCGATGCGGTATCCATTTAGCGCGGCCCTCCTGTCATCCCGAGCGAAGCCCCGCGGAGGCGGGGCGCAGTCGAGGGATCCCGTGGCGCTGCTGTGAAGCTCCTGCGCGAAATCTTCCAAAAAAACCCACGGGATCCCTCGACTCCGCTGCGCTCCGCTCGGGATGACACGCTTTCGGGCACGCTTTTAGCCGCATTTTCCGATACGCTCTCGAATCGAAATTTCATCACGCCTCACCTCCGGGGCTGGCCACACCGATATTAGCGGCATCAGGCATCTTCGGATTCGGATTGCGGATCCGCGCCAGGTAGCTCGTCCGCGTCTTCACATTCAAGTATTCGAGCAGGCGATAATTTCGGTTCTCTGCTTTCACCTTCGATACCCGTGTTTGTGGATCGGCGATGTCACCGAAAACAATCGCTTCCGCCGGGCAGGCCTGGGCACAGGCGGTAGTAAAGGAATCGCGCGGAATCAGCGTGTTCGGCGAAGCCCCGGCTCGGACGTGGGCGGCGATCTTCGCTTCCTCGATGCGCTGCACGCAATAGGTGCACTTCTCCATCACCCCGCGCATGCGCACGGTGACGTTCGGGTTCTTCTGCAGCTTGATCGTGTCGGCCGTCGTCTTCTCGGTGAGCGGTCCCAGATATTCCTGATAAACCGAGACGCCGCCGATCTTCGTCTTGCCGATCGGACGCTGGTTGTAGTCGAAAAAGTTGAAGCGGCGCACCTTGAAGGGGCAGTTATTCGCGCAATACCGCGTGCCGATGCAGCGGTTGTAAACCATCACGTTCAACCCGGACTCGCTATGAATCGTGGCGTTGACCGGGCAGACAGTTTCGCACGGCGCGTTCTCGCAGTGCTGGCACATCATCGGCTCGTGCACGATCTCAGGATTCTCCGGCCATTGCCCGTGATCCTGGTTGTAAGGCTGCGCGCTCGCGTAATAGCGATCGATCCGGATCCAATGCATCGCGCGGCCATGCGACACCTGGAGTTTGCCGACGATCGGAATGTTATTTTCCGCCTGGCAAGCCATCACGCAGGCGCTGCAACCTGTGCAGGTGTTGAGGTCAACCGTCATGCCCCACTGCTGCGGCGCGTCGAGCTTCGGATGCGTATAAAGCGTCGGTAGCTGCTGCGGAAGTTCGTCGTCGCCCGCAAACTTCGTCACGAACTCTTCGTCCTCGCGGTATTTCTCCAGCGTCGCCTCGCGGACGAGGCTGCGACCTTCGATCGAGTGATGCTCCTGCGTGATCGAGAGCGCGTATTTCTCGCCCACTTTCCGCACCTTCACGCTCTGCACGCCGCGGCCGTCGGCGACGATGAAATGCGGATTCGAACTGGTGCGCAGAAGGTAGCCGTTAAAGCCCGCTTCTTCTCCGACCGGGCCGGTATGTTTGCGCCCGTAGCCGAGCGGAATCGTGACCGAATTGTCCGCGTGCCCAGGCAGAATGAGTGCCGCGATCACCAGCTGGCGCTGCAATGGTTTTCCGTCCTTGCCCTTCAAGGTATCGGTCACCGTCACCTCAACGAGGTCGCCATCTTTCGCACCGATGTGGTGCGCGAAGGCCGGGCTCATCAGGGCCGCGTTATCCCAGGTCAGCTTTGTGATCGGGTCGGGCATTTCCTGGAGCCAGCCGTTGTTGATGTAACGGCCGTCGTCCACGGAATAGCTGGCCACGAGGACGATTTCCGGCGAGTCCTTCGTCGGCGTCGGCGGGTTGTTCCAAAGCGTGTGCGCGACGCCGCCAGCGGTGTTGCCGTTAAAGGTCGCGTTGCGGTTGCGCGGCACAAGATGCTGGGCGGTTCCGTCGTGGAGAAATTTCGTCCACGCGGTCGCAAAATCTCCGGGGGGATTGGTCGAGCGGAAGGTTTCCTGAATCAGTTCCGGCCCGGTCACAGGCGCCTGGCCGCCGATCAACATCAGCATGTCGAGCTCCGAGAGACCGCCGAAAAGCGGGAGGATCATCGGCTGCATCGCGATGTAGGCGCCGCCGCCGGTGAGGCCGTCGCTCCATGATTCGAGGTAATGCGCCGCCGGGACGTGCCATTCACTCAAGGCGGCGGTCGCGTCTTCGTAGTGCCCCACGTGAATCACCTCGGGCACGCGCTTTTGCAATTCGGCCCAGTCGAGCGGCTGCCGCGTCTTGCGATCTTGCGTGATCGAACGCGGCGCGTTGTAAACCGGGTCGCCGCCGAAGATGAAAAGTTGCTTGATCCGGCCGGTTTCGATCTCGCCCGCGAGCTGGAGAATGCTGCTATTCCGTCCCGCCTTCGGCATTTCGCGCACGAGCACGGTGGAACCGACGTTTTTCAGCGCCACGTTCATCGCGTAGACCAGCATCTGCACCACGACCGGCTGGTGCGGCCCGGCCACGACCAGGCTCGCGCCCGGTTTGCTGAGCAAATCCGCCGCGGCTTCGTTGAGCCATCTCTCGTCGTACTTCTCGGCTTTCTCCGGCTTCTTCAGCGTGATCAGAACCGAGGAAAGCCCCGGATCTTTCGTCGCCCCAGCGATCTTGGTCGCGAGCGCGTGGGTGAGCCCTGCGATCTGGCTCGCCGGGAAACGCAGCCGATGATCCGCCATCGCGCCCGTAAGCGTGTAGCGGTTCTCGACCACGTAGAGGCGGTTCATCGAATCCTTCGCTTCGCGCACCCGGCGGCGGGCGGTGAAACCGCGGATGGAAGCGAGATCGCCTTCGCCGCAATTCAGGAAATCGCTGTCGAGCGCGAAGACGACATCGGCTTTATCGAACTGCGGGATGACCCGCGCGTTCGCGCCGAAACTCATCTCGGTCGAGAAATGTTGCGCCTCACTCAGGAGCGGGTCGTAAACGCACCAGCGCATTTTCGGGAACTGCTTTTGCAGTTCGGCCCGCAGCCGGTCACGCGTCGGCGACCAGGTTTCCTCGACGAGAAAAGCGAGCCCGGCGCCGCCATCCGCCGCCATCTTCGGGCGCAGCTCGGCGAGGTATTTCTCAAAGCTCGCGCGATCGGAAAGCCTGTTTTGCCTAACGAACCGTTGCGAGCGCGAAGGATCGTAAAGATCGAGCAACGAGGCCTGCGCGAAGGCATCGGTCGCGCCGTTGCTCTCGAGATGATTCGGGTTGCCCTCGATCTTGATCGGGCGGCCGTCGACCGTCGCCACGACCAGCGGCATCGCGCCGGAACGCCGCGGCATCGCCGTCGCGTAATAGAGGAACTTGCCGGGGATGACCCATTCCGCGCTCTTCGTGAACGGCACGAGATGCATCTCGGGTTTGCGACAGCTATTCAAGCCAAAGCCGGCCAGCGCCATCGAGGCGCCCATCAATTTGAGGAAGCTGCGGCGCGAAACTTCATCGCCTTCGATCTCGGCGGCGCCGGCGGGAAATTCCCGCTCGAGCCAGCCGCGGAATTCTGGCGTGTCGCTCAGCTCGCCGACGCTGCGCCAGTATTGTTTCCCGGAGAGGGAAGGCGCGGGATGTTGGAGGACGCGTTTCATCGGGTCCTCCGGAGGTCGGGCTTCCAGCCGGACTCGGCCGACGGGCTTCCAGCCGGTCGGCTCACCAAACAGCAGGCTAGAAGCCCGCTGGCCGAGTCAGGCAAGATGCCTGACTTCCGATGCTGCGTCGTCTTCATCGGTGGCACCCCTGACAATTTACCGGTGGCTGGATATTCCACCGTTGCTTCAACGTGAGGCCGATCTCCCGCTGCGTGAGATGCTCCTTCTTCGACCAATCCTCGGTCACGCCCGCCGGTTTCCCGTACCTGGCCACGAACGCAGCCGGCTGCACGTCGTCCGGTTTCCAATCCAAATTCGTGATCTGATCTTCCGGGCGCAGGAAATTCTCCGGCGCGCGATGGCATTCCAGGCACCAGGCCATGCTGTGCGGCTTCGCGTGATACACCACCGGCATGTGATTCACCGGTCCGTGGCAACTGTAGCAGCTGATCCCGCGGTTCACGTGCGCGGCGTGGTTGTAATAAACGTAATCCGGCGTGCGATGAATCTGCACCCATGGCACCGGCTGACCCGTCGTCCAACTGTCGCGCACCGGCTGAAGCTTCGGATTCTCCTTCTGAATCTGGGTGTGGCAGGTCATGCACACCTGCGTATCCGGCAGATTCGAGTGCGCCGCGACCTCGACGTAGGTGTGGCAGTAGCGGCAATCCATCCCGAGCTGCGAGACGTGGAGATCATGCGGGAATGGCACCGGCTGGACCGGCTGATAACCGACGCGCGTGTATTTCGGCGTGGCGTAATACCAGGTCGCGCCGACCAGGGCGGTCACCACCACGATCCCGCAGAGGGTGACCTTGAGTGGGAGCCAATTCGTCCAACGCGGGAAAAAATTCGCCATACGGTCAGCGGAGGCTAACGCAGTCCGGAGACACCCGCCATTTGGTCAACGCTGGAGTTGGGATGTTTGGACGGGTGGACTTCAGAAGTTGGGAAAATTGAGTGAAACGTGACGAGGCGAAGTGCGGCCATTCTATGAATGGGTCTTTGCTTGGCAAAATAATTTTTTGAACGGCGACGAAAGATTTTCTGTCGGCGCCGTTCCCCGCCTAACGAATTAGCCGGTGAGTAGGACCGCGAGGAGCATGGCCGCGATCGTAGCCACGAAATAAATCCACATCGCTTTCCAGCTCCCTGCCGGCAGGGCGGAAGCGACGCTGCGGGCGGGGTTCAGGCTCATCCCGGAATAGGGCGCCTCGAAGGTGATGTAAACGAGGAGCAAAAAGCCCGCGAAATAACCGAGCGCCGGCTTCAGCCAATCGCTTTGATAAACCAGCCGGAGCGTCGCGAGCAGGATGAACGAGATGACAAACTCGGCGACGAACGCGACCGCCACTCCCGGTTTGCCCGGCTCGGTCACGACGTAGTTCACCTTCTTGTGCGCGCTCGACTTGGGGAAAAAGAGGGCGAGCAAAACCACCCCAAGCCAGCCGCCGATAAACTGCCCGACGATGTAAAAAAACGCGTCCCACGGAATGATCCGATGCAGATAAAGCATGGCCAGCGTCACCGCGGGATTGAACTGCGCGCCCGACTGCCGGCCCCAGGTGCAGTAGATCAAAAAGACCACCGTGATCCCGATCCCCAACCCAAAAATAAACCGGCGCAAAAGCGGCGAAGCGATCGCCTGATGCACCTGCGATTTCGGATACTCCAGGAGGAGCGCCAACCCCAAAGCCACCACCATGAAAATACCCAACTCCGCGCCTTCCATGAGATAGCGGGGCCAATGCCGACGCCACGCGTCCCAGGCAAATTCGCCTAACGACGCCCTGGCTGGTCGCGGAGAAAAAGCGAGCGCATGGCCATCGGGATCCCGCAAAGCCTCCGCCTTCCGCGCGCCCCTCTCGAGATCGATCTGCCAATGCGAGACGTCGTTAGGCGCGGCCTCGGCCTCGAGCGCGCGCGCCGTCCCCGGCTTCTCGTAGTGGAGCAGCTCGACCCCCGGGCCTTTCGCGCCGCGGAACGAGGTGATCCGCACCCGCGCGCCGCGCACGCCGCTGAGCCGCTCCTGCTCGCCGCCGTAGTTGAGGCTGTTGGCGATGATGGTCAGCCCGATCTCGTCGCGGTAAAACGCCGTGCTCCGCTTGAGGTCCGAAACCACGATCGCGGAGTGATCGATCCCGCGGAAGAGCGGCCCTTGCGGGCGATGCCAGCGCGGCTCGCCCTTATCGTTAGGGAAGCGGATCAGCTCGAGGAAATGCCCATCCGGATCGCGAAAATAAACCGCGCGAATTCCGGCCGCATCGAAGTTCCAATCCGGCAACCGCTGCGGTCCGTCCGAAACGATCCGGACGTGATATTCCCGCAACCGCGCGCAGGCCGCCTCCATGTCGACCACGACGATGGCGAGGTGCTCAAAAGAGCGGTCGTTAGGCGCGACCTTTTCCGGAATCGGCCGACCATCGCGAGCGTAGTCGCGCAGGACAATTGTCTCCTCGCCCAGCCGGAGATACGCCCCCACGGAGTCCGGACTCGTCTCCTGCCTAACGAACTGAAACTGCAGCACGTCCGTATAGAACGAAACCGCGCGCGGCAAATCCGCGACCGTCAGCTCGATCGCCGTGACTTGGACCCCCGCCTGCGCAGCGACCGCGCAAGCCAGGAAAAAAGCGACAGCCGCAGCCATCCCTCCGGGTAGCGCCCGCGTTCCGCGGGCTGGCGATGGTGTTCCACCGTCGCGAACTTTCCGAGAACCGCGACCCCCTCCCGCGTTCAAAGCGTATAGAAAAAGTTCGTTGCGGTGAAACACCGCAACCAGCCCGCGGAACGCGGGCGCTACCCGAAAGACCTGCGACGCCTTCACGGCCTAACGAAACCCCTTCCAGCAGATGATCGCCCACCCGCAGCGCATCTCGATCGCCCTGACTTTGACCCCGCCTGCGCAGCGACCGCGCAAGCCAGAAAAAAAGCGACAACCGCAGCCATCCCGCCGGGGTGCGGCCCGCGGCGGGGGGGGGGGGGGGGGGGGGGGCC
>JBBSUP010000042.1:0-27050 GCA_038234295.1 Chthoniobacterales bacterium | reverse complement strand
GAGGAGGACGTTGGCTGCGCCGCCGCCATCAGGTCCGAGAATGAAGCCACCGATCATCACATTGTTATCCGTTTTGACGATCCCGCGGGTGCTGATGTTCGCCAACTGGGAGTCAGCCGGTTGGTCCAAGTCGTAAACCTCGATGAGTGCGACTCCGGTTGTGTCGCCGACTCCGCGCACGATCGCGGTGTAGCTCGCGTTGCGTGCTGGGAGCGTCGTGAGGATGGCGGACTCGAGATCGTTTGGGGGTGGGACGGTGCTATCGATGATCGCCTGTTTGTTCGACGCGTCCATCCAGTTATCGTTCGTAGCGATCGTACCGGAGGGGCCAACCAATTCCAGCGTTGGGTTGGCTAACTTGCCCGGCACCGGCAAGGAAGGCGCGATCGCGCGCACAATCACTTTCTTGGGATCGTTGCCGGTGATGATGAATCCGCCGATGAGCACATTATCTCCCGTTTGCACGAGCATCCGGGTCGAGATGTTTAGCAACTTCGCGGCGGAGGGCGGAGGCGGAGGCGGCGCTCCGGCGACGGTGACGCTTCCGACCATCCCCATCGCCAAGTGCGGCTGGCAGTAGTAATGGAACGTGCCCGGATTTCGAAAAGTGAAGGAAAAGGTAAACGGACTCGTGTGCAGTCCCGAGTCGAACAAGCCATCGGGAGTGCCATTGGCTCCCGAGGTGACAGTGTGAAAAAAGCCGACGGTTTTCCAAACCCAGGTCACCGTATCGCCCGGCTGAATCGACACGCTCGCCGGAGTAAAAACGGGGGCATCAACACCTCCCGCTTCAACCGTGTGGGTCGCGGCCGAAGCAGGAGTGAGCCCACAGAGGAAAAGAATAACGGCTGCGGTGCAAAGGCTCGTTGGATTCGTCAGTATTTTCATAGGGGTGGCTTATTTGTCAGTGGGCGGATGGATTGCTCTCCATCAACTTCTAACGAAGCTGAACGGCAAAGTTCCGTATTATTTTCTCGAGTTGCATCGAGCCTGGAACGACTGGTTTTACGCTTGCCTTGGAAGAATAAGAAGACCACGATGCGAATAAGTGAATCCCGGGTGCCAAACGCAGGACACAACCACCGAACCGCGCGTCTTTGCCACGACGCGCTGGAGCCTCATTCTCACAAGCGCCCAATTCGAGAACGGCGGACCAATGGCTCGGGATGCACTCGCGGAGCTTTGCCGCACTTATTGGCGGCCTAGTTTCTCGTTTGTCTGCCGGCGCGGCTATTCTCCCGAGGATGCGCAGGACCTGACTCAGGATTTTTTTGTGATGGTTTTGCAGAGCCGCTGGCTCCAAAAGGCGGATGAAAATCGCGGCCGTTTCCGCTCTTTTTTACTCGCGTCACTCCAGAATTTCCTCGGACATGCCGCAGAAAAAAAGCAGGCGCGCAAGCGTGGCGGCGACCTGCAATTTGTCTCTTGGGACGAATGGATGGCGGAAGCTCCTTCGCAGTTCGCCATTCCCTTGCCCGGGCTGGAATCGTTGCCGCCGGAGCGACTCTTCGACCTGCGCTGGGCGGCAACGGTCGTAGAACAAGCGCTCGGGCGATTGCGCGAGGAGTGCGAAGCCAAAGGACGTCTTCGACTTTTCGAAACGCTCAGCGAGTATCTGGCCGTGGAGCGCAATGAGATCTCTTGCGCGCAGCTTGCGCAGACCCTCGGGATCGCGGAGACGATGGTGAAGAAGCAGCTCCACAATCTCCGGCAACGTTACCGGTGGCTTTTGCGTGATGAAGTCGCCCACACGGTCGAAAATCCAGCTGACGTGGACGACGAGATTCGCCATCTTTGCGCGGTCCTCGCGGCCGAGACATGAGCGAGAAATTAGCGCGACCCCCGGACTCTTCGTCCAAACGCACGGATAACCCGCAAACGTGTGGCCGTTGTGGAGCGACCACCCGTTTGGGCGAAAGGATTTGCCTGAGCTGTCTCCTGCACGAGGGCTTGGAAAACGAGGGTGAGCCTTCCGAAGAAGTCTTCGCCAAAGTCCTGGAAGAGGCGGAAGTGCCAGACCGGCAGTGGCGGCTCGGTAACTACGAAATCCTCGAAGAGATCGGCCGCGGTGGGATGGGCGTAATCTATCGCGCGCGCCAGCGCCAGTCCCGCCGCATCGTCGCGCTCAAACGCGTACTTTCTTACCACGCCGATTCGCATGAGGCGCTCGTTAGGTTCCGGCGCGAAGCGGAAGCGGCGGCGCAGCTCGATCATCCCAACATCCTCCCGATCTACGAGGTCGGGGAAAGCGAGGATGGGCTCCCCTTCTTCAGCATGAAGTTCGCGACTGGCGGAAGCCTGCGCGCCGCCGCCCCTACCCTGCGCGATCGGCCTAACGAGTGTGTCCGGCTCATCGCAAAAGTCGCGCGGGCGATTGAATACGCCCACGGCCAGGGAATCTTGCATCGCGATCTGCAGCCGGGGAACATTCTGCTCGATAGCCATGGCGAAGCGATGGTGAGTGACTTCGGCCTGGCCAAGTGGCTGGCCCAAAACAGCGATCTCACGCAAAGCCTCACCACTTTTGGGACCCCCGGTTATATCGCGCCCGAACAAGCGGAAAGCGCCACTGGCGAGCTCACGCCGGCGGCCGACGTTTACAGCCTCGGCGCCGTTCTGTTTAACCTGCTCGCGCATCGCCCGCCCTTCGTGGGGGAAAATGTTCTCTCCGTGATTCGGCAGGCCGGGGCGAATCCGGCCCCGAAGCTGCGCTCGGTCGCGCCCTCGCTCGATCGCGATCTCGAAACGATTTGTGCGCGCTGCCTGGAGCGCGATCCCAAAGCGCGTTACCAATCCGCGGCCGATCTGGCCGAAGATCTCGAGCGTTGGCTCGAAGGTCGCCCGATTCGCGCCCGTCCCGTTCCGATTCCGGCGCGCGCCTGGCGTTGGTCACGTCGCAACCCGGTTCTGGCCGGCGCGGCTTTAGTTTGCTTTTCGTTAGGCGGGGCGGTCCTTTGGCTGCTCTCCGAGCAGCACGGCCGGCCCCAGCTTCCTCCGCCGGAGAAGAGCATTGCGGTCCTGCCGTTTCAAAACCTGAGCCAGGACAAGGAGAACGCTTTCTTCGCCGAGGGCGTGCAGGACGAAATCCTTACCAATCTGGCAAAGGTGGCGGACCTAAAAGTGATCAGCCGCACCAGTGTCATGCAATACAAAGATCCTGCGCCGCGGAACCTGCGGGAGATTGCACAACAACTCGGCGTCGCCAATCTCCTCGAAGGAAGTGTTCAGCGCACCCGCGACCGGGTGCGCGTCAACGCGCAGTTGATCGACGCGCGCGACGACACCCATCTGTGGGCGCAAAGCTACGACGGCGATCTCAAGGATGTCTTTGCCATCCAGAGTCAGATCGCGAGAACCATCGCCGAACAGCTTCGGGCAAAGCTTTCCGCTGGGGCGAAAGCAGCCATCGCTCAGGCGCCGACCAACGACCTGGTCGCGAACGAACTTTACCAGAAGGCCATCGCTCTGGAGGCACAAGAGGGCGGAAATCTCCTCGAAGCGATCAAACTGCTCGAGCAGGCCGTGGGGCGTGATCCACAGTTTGTCCGAGCCCACAACGCTCTCGCCCGGCTGCACGTGTTTCTCTACGAAAGTGCTGACCATACGCCCAGCCGCCTGCGGGCGGCGGAAGCAAGTATCGAAGACGCCTCTCAAATCCAGCCGGATGCCGGAGAAGTGCACCTGGTTCGGGCTCGTTACTTTTCCCGAGCCCTGCACGACTACGATCGTGCGCGGGCCGAGCTGGCACTGGCACGGCGCAGCCTGCCTAACGACCCCTCGGTCTATGAAGAGGCGGCGCTGCTGGATCGGCGGCAGGGAAGGTGGGCGGAAGCGCAGCAGAATTATGCCAACGCGATTGAGCTGGATCCCCGGAACCGGTCGATCCTGGAGAACGGGGCTTTTACCTGCTCGCAGGTGCGCCGCTATGCAGAGGCAATTCGTTTGGCACAGCGCGTCCTCGTCCTCGACCCGGCCGACGACTGGGCCCGAATCTTCATCGCCGCGCAGGCCTTACACGAGCGGGCCGAACCCGCCCGATGGCGCACCGAGCTGGATACTGTTCTGGCCCGAAACCGAGGCGCTGGGAGCGACTATGCCGCTGATTTGTTCGAGTGCGCGCTTGCCCAACGCGATGCGGCGGCGGGGGAGCGCGCGCTGGCGCTGATTCCGCCCGCCGGACTCCCGTTCTATTTTGGCTGTATCGCGCCGCGAGAATGGTACACCGGCTATCTCGCCCGCGTTTTCAATCATCCCGAGGCCGCCCGCACCGCCTTTCTCGCCGCCAAAGCCATCTTGGAAAAGCAAGTGCGGGAACGGCCGGAGAGCGGATTGAGCTGGAGCATGCTCGGCGTAACTAAAGCGGCCCTGGGCGAAAAAGAGGAAGCCATCGCCGCCGGCCGACGCGCGTGTGATCTCTGGCCAGTCGCCAAAGAACCCTTCTGGGGGCCTACCACTCGGCGGTGCCTCGCCGCGATCTACGCCTGGGTCGGCGACAAAGACCAGGCGCTGGAGCAGCTCGCGGCCTATCTCGATCAACCGAGCTTCATTGATTATGGCGGCCTCAAGCTCGATCCCGCCTGGGACCCGCTGCGCGGGGATCCGCGCTTCGAAGCGCTGGTCGCCCGGATGGCCCCTGACGCCAGCAAGACAACGGTCAGCGCGATTCCCGAGGCTGCCCTTCCAAGACCTCAGTGACAACGGAGAAAACTCCAACTTCGGCGCCGGGCTTCAGGACGACGTGCTGACGTCGACCGGATCGGCCAGGACATTCGCCCCTCAGTCCCGGCGGTATGATGTGGTCCTGCCGCGCAGCGTTTATGGGAGTTGATAGACTTCCACCAAGGCCACCCCGGTCGTGTTGCTTTTGCCCGCGACGATGGCGGTGAACAAACCCGGCGGCAGGTTGGCCACGACCGCGGCTTCGCGCTCATTCGTGGGGGGAATCCCAGTCGCCTCGATTTGGGTTTGCTGAGTCTCCTTCCAGTTGTCGTTCCCCATGAGGAGGACGCCGTTGCCGTCGCGCAGCTCCAGCGTGGGATCGGCCAGCGCTCCAGCCACTCCAGCCTGCGTCAGGGAAGGGCCGAGCGCGCGCACCAGCACGTTGGCATTCCCGGTCCCGCCTCCCAGAATGAAGCCGCCGATCATGACGTTGTTTCCCACATCAACCGATCCGCGCGTGCTAATATTGGCCAGCTTCGAGCCGGCCTCCAGGTTGAGATCGTACGCCTCGACCAAGCCGACGCCGCTCGTCTGATTTTTCCCGCTGACAATGGCGGTGTAATTCCCGGACGCGAGCGTGGCCACGATGGCCGACTCGAGATCATTCTGCGGCGGCACAGTGCTCGCGATGATTTCCGCCTCCTGGGTTTCCCTCCAGTTATCGTTGCTGAAGAAACTCCCGTCAGGCATGTGCAGTTCGAGGGTCGGATCGGCCAGCTTGCCCTCGACCGGCAGCGAAGGACCGATCGCGCGCACGATCACCTTCTTGGGCTGGGTGCCGGTTACGATGAACCCGCCAATCAGCACGTCGTTGTTAGTCCCGACCAGGAGGCGTGTGGATATGTTGTCGAGCATCGCGGGGAGACCCGAGGATGCAATCACCCGGACCAGGCCAGTCAGGCTCTCCATGAAAAGGACAGCAGATCTGGAATAGTATGGGAAGGTTCCGACGCTCGGGAACGTAAACGAAAAGGTGAAAGGGGCCCCGTGGGTTCCCGAATCGAACAGACCGCTGGGGGAGTCGTCGTTACCGGACGTGACGCTTTCAACAAACATGGTAGTCTCCTAGGTCCACAGAACCGTGTCTCCGGCGTTAATCGTTACGTCATTCGGGGCGTAGTAGCCGTCTCCGACACGGACCTCGACCGTGGCCGCGCGGACCGCTGCGCTGAGGGCGAGCGAAAAAACGGCGAGCCAGAAGAGCGAGCTTCGCACCCGCGAATGTTGGCTTCTGTTGACCATTTCGCTGTGCGCGCCGTCTGGAGATTTCGTTTTCATGGTCGTTGCTTCCTTCTTGTTGGTTCGCTTTGCTTTGTTATTATGTTTTCGCTGACTGCACTGGTCCGCCACCACGTCTCCTTTCTAACAAAGGGATCTGAAAGTCCTTAATCTGCCGCTGAATTTTTCTGAATTGTTCTGAACCGATGCAGGCGTCGCCCATGCAGCTTTACGATTTTGGCGATTTCCGGCTCGATGCCGCCAAACGTCTCCTGCAACAGCGCAGCGGCGCCATCGTGCCGCTGACACCGCGCGTTTTCGACACGCTGCTTTACATGGTCGAACACCACGACGCCGTCCTCGATAAGGAGCGGCTGATGGAGGCGGTCTGGCCCGACTCGATCGTCGAGGAAAACAATCTCACGCAGAACATCTCCACACTGCGCCGGGTCTTTGGCGAAACACCTGGTTCACACCAATTTATCGTGACCGTGCCGGGGCGGGCTACCGGTTTGTCGCGGAAGTAAAGACAGTAGATGAAGCGACCGCGCCTAGAGACATTCAGTTAAAGTCGCGATCAAGCGAAGAGGAGCGGGTGTTACCCGTTACTCAGTCGGTTCCTTCTCCTGTCACAGGTCATCGTTGGCGGACAGTCCTCATCGCAGCTGCGGTTATTCTTCTCGTCGCCAGCGTGCTTCTGGTTTGGCATAGTCATGAAAACTCAGTGAATGCCGCCCCCGAGAAAAGCATCGCGGTGCTGCCGTTCGAAAACCTGAGCGACGACAGGCAAAATGCCTATTTCGCGGCGGCTGTGCAGGACGAAATTCTCTCTAACCTCGCTAAGATCGCGGACCTGAAAGTAATCAGCCGGGCCTCGTCGAACCTCTATCAGACCGGCCACCCGCGGAACTCGCGCGAGATCGGTCAGCAGCTCGGCGTCGCCTATCTTTTGGAGGGTAACGTGCAGCGGGCGCGTAACCGCGTGCGGGTGAATGCGCAGTTAGTCGACGCGCGAACCGATACCCACCTCTGGGCGCAGACCTACGATCGCGATGTCGCCGATGTGTTTGCCATCCAGACGGAGATAGCCCGCGCCATTGCCGGGCAGCTTCAGGCAAAGATTTCACTAAGCGAGAAAGCGGCCATCGCCCAGGCACCTACGAGCGATCTCGTCGCGAACGCGCTTTACCAGCAGGCCCTCGCGATCGAAGCAAAGGAGTTCCCCAACTCGCAAGACCTGATGGAAGCAGTGCGCTTGCTCGATCAAGCGATCGCGCGCGATCCGCAATTCGTGCTCGCTTATTGCCTCCTCGGACGGGTCCACACCCACGTTTTCTATGAAGACTTCGATCACACTCCGGCGCGACGCGAGTTAGCGAAGGTTGCACTCCAAAATGCGCTCCGGCTCCAGCCCGAGTCCGGCGAAGTTCACCTCGCCCTGGCCTATTATGCTTACCACAGTTTTTTTGACTACGATCGCGCTCGGGCGGAATTGGAGCTCGCTCGTCGCGCGCTTCCCAACGCTGTCGAAGTCTATTATCTCGCGGCGCTACTCGACCGCCGCCAGGGACGCTGGAACGAGGCGATCAGAAACGCCGAGCGCGCCGTTGAGTTGGACCCGCGCAACGTTGAGCATGTCATGGTAGCCGGGTCAATATACGAAGCGCAGCGCCGCTATTCCGATTGCCGCCGGCTGTTCGAACGTGCTCTTACCATCCAGCCCAGCAACCTCGGGGCCCGCATCCTGCGCGCCTACATGCCGTTTGAGGAGCGGGCAGATATTGACCCTCTGCGGAAGGAGTTGTCTGCGATCGTGGCGGAGGATCCCGGGACCTCGGGAAAGATCGACGATCTGGTGCGTTGCGCGCTCGCCGAACGGGACCCGGCAGCGGCCGCTCACGCGGTGGCTGCGATTCCGGCTGAGGGAATGGAAGTCCGCAGTGTTATCTATCCGCGCGAATGGTTCGCCGGCCTGGTCGCTCGCACCTTTAACAATCCCGACGCGGCGCACGCTTCATTCACCCTCGCCCGCGCGCCGGTGGCGAAGCTGGTGCTGGCGCGACCCGACCAGGCAGAGGCTTGGAGTCTGCTCGGACGAATCGACGCCGCTCTCGGGCGCAAAGAGAGGCGGTGCGCGAGGCCTGGCGCGCCTGCGCGTTAGTGCCGTTATCCAAGGATGCTCCGGTCGGAGCCCAGCTTATAACTGATCTCGCGGTCGTATGTGCCTGGACTGGCGAAAAAGATCTGGCCTTCGAACAACTGGCGACCTCCGCGCAAATTCCGCAGGGCGTTTTCTACGGAGGACTGAAACTGGACCCGCAGTGGGACTCGCTCCGCGGTGATGCGCGCTTCGCTAAAATCGTCGGCTCGCTCGCGCCAAAGCTCTAAGGCAAACACTTCAGCCTCTCTTCCGATTCGAACCGAAATGTCAGTTTAGTCCATAAGCTCCGGTTGTGGTCCGCTCTTGGTAGAGCCGGTAGGTTTCCAGAGCCAACACACGCATTTAGAACCGTTCATAAGGTTCCAACGAAACTAAGAGGCGAAGTTGCTGACTCTTTCCGCCGCCGCTCCTTAGCTAGGGTAAGCGATAAAGTTCCACCAATCCTACTCCGGTGCCGCCATTCTTCCCGGAAACAATGGCGGTGTAGGCGGCGGGGGGAAGGGTCGCCACCATGGCCGATTCCAAGTCGTTCTCCGGGGGGATACCGGTGGCTTCGATCGCGGCTTGCTGGTCCGACTTCCAATTGTCGTTCGTCATGACCACGTCGCCATCGGCGTTGCGCAGGTCAAGCACTGGATTTGCCAGGACCCCACTCACGCCCGCCTGACTCAGAGAAGGTCCGAGCGCCCGAAGCAAGACATTAGCCGCGCCCGCTCCATCAGGCCCGAGAATGAAACCGCCGATCATAACGTCGTCATCGGTCTTCACGACTCCGCGGGTGCTGATGTTTGCCAGCTGCGAATCAGCCGGTTGGTCCAAGTCGTAAACCTCGATGAGTGCGACTCCGGTTGTGTCGCCGACTCCGCGCACGATCGCGGTGTAGCTCGCGTTGCGTGCTGGGAGCGTCGTGAGGATGGCGGACTCGAGATCGTTGGTGGGCGCGAGGGTGCTGTCGATGATCGCCTGCTTGTTCGGCGCGTCCATCCAGTTGTCGTTCGTGGCAATGATCCCGGAAGGGCCGACTAACTCCAGAGTAGGATTGGCCAATTTACCTGGGACAGGCAAAGAAGGTGCGATGGCGCGCACGATCACTTTCTTGGGATCGCTTCCGGTGACGATGAATCCGCCGATCAGAACATTATCCCCTGACTGCACGCGCATCCGCGTGGAGATGTTGAGCAACTGCGCACGGGAGGGCGGCGTTGAGCCAGACACGTTCACTTTAAAACTGCCGAGATCGCCCGGCTTAACGGAATTCCCGATGCCGTCGAAGACCTGATTCGCCTGCATCACGAGGGTGTAGGTACCGTTGTCAGACGAATCCCAGCTTCCCCCTGGCGGAACGATCGAATAAATTGCGTCAACCGTAGTGCCAAAAGGCGTAGAGGAGCTGACAAAGGTCGCTGCCACGTTAAAGCCACCCGGACCCGTCACGCGAACGTCGTGATCGTCGATCGAGAAAACGTTGATCTCTCCATCGTCGACATATCGAATGGTGAACGAATACATTCCGCCGCCCGCCTTTGTGACATCGGCTGGGGTCGGGAACGCCGTTGCTGTGGGATCGAGGGCTTCGGCGGTCGCCGCGATCATCGCGAGCGCTACGATTGGCAATATGAGGATGAGCTTGTTTGTCATCGGTCGCCCAGGTGATTCAGTTGATCACCGAAACGGGATCGCGACCAGACTTCCGTCGACCTCAGTGACGTAGAGTGTGCCGGTGCTCTGATTAAATGTCATCGAGCTCGGAAGAGTGAGGCAATCAGCGAGCACGACCGGCAGGCCGGCCGGATCGTCCAAACGCAACACCTCCCCGGGGCCGCTAAAGAAAGGTCCTGCCGAAGCAGCCTCGAGAACGAAGTATTTTGCCACGCCTTGTTTTCCGACGGGGATGATGTCGATCGCAGTCGTCAGGTTGTCGATGAGAGTCGTGTCGCTACCTGTCGCGGGATCGATCTGCTCGACGGTCGAGGTTCCAGTTGGGAACGGCGCCCCGCGCAAGAGAGTGACGAGGAGTTGATCTCCCGCGGCAGCAATGCCGGTCGGAACAGCCTCCAGAAAGGGCCCACCGAGGTCTGGGAAGAGCGGGTTGGGAATATTCGGGAACGCAACCAGCGGCGAGAAAGCTCTGGTCGCGAGATCGACCTGCCAGACATGGTTCCGCCCGCCGTCGGTCGCGTACAGCATTCCTCGCAAAAGGACCAGACTATACGGATTGGAGACTTGGATGTTGTCCGGGACGTCGGGCAGGGGAAAGGGGATGAAGTTCGGGAAATCAACCAGCAACTGAATCCGGATTCTGTCGCGGCCGCCATTTGAGAGCGTCACGACCTGCCCGTCCGCGAGCGCCTGCTCGTCGTCCGACGTGAGGGTAAAGCCGCTCGTCGCATTCTCGGTCTCGACGCTGAACTGCATGACAAGGACGGAGCTGAAAATGGGTGAGGACGGACCGTTCGGGTTCTCCAGCGTCGTGCCCGGCCGTGGCCCCATGATTCCGACGTCGCCCACGCCCATTAGGACGTAGAGGTTGCGCCCGCGCATGAAGATGCCAGTCGGTCCGGAGGGATCTCCCACATCGGCCGGCCCCGAGGGCAGACCGTCGACCAAGGTGCGCCGGTTGCCGCTCGAGTCGACGATGGAAATGCGCCCAGAACCCGCGGTGGCGTCGCCCGACTCCGAGACGAGGAGGTTGCCTTGATCGGTGAGAAGGCTGCCGATCGGTTCGCGCAGATCGGAGAGGACCTCCGTGCATTGCGCCCTGGCCAGCGTGGCACTGATTATGGCCGAAAGGGCCAGAACGAGAGTTACAAAAACTGGGTTGAGAATTTTGATTTTGGTATTTCTTGTCGTGTTCATGGTTGGTCTCCAATGGTCAGAAACAAGAACCGGCGCTGAAAATGATCATTCCGATGGAAGATTTCTGAAAAAAGTTTGGAGGCGCCACCGCGCTACTGCAGATGGATTCGCCGCAAGATGGCGTCGTAGCGTCTGTCGCCGTGGAGTGGATCCCACCGCGGATCGATCTTGAGAAAACTGAGCCGGGCATCGTGGTCCTGGTAGGCTTTTTCGAGAAAGGCGAAGGCTTGTTCTTTGTCGCCCAGAGCCGAGTAAACCGCGGCGATGTTGCAGGGCGGAATGTAACGCTGGTGTGAGAGCGCGATCAGTTGCTCGAGAGTGGCGCGGGCTTTGGCCAGATCGCCCGCATTCGCCAGGGTGTAACCAATCATGGAAATGGCTTCGCTGTTTCCGCGCGAAAATTCTTTCGCTTTGCCGAAGTCACTCAGGGCTTCGGGAAACTTTCGCGCCCGCACGTCGATGTAGCCGAGGAAGAGATGGGCGACCCAGAAGTTCGGCTCGAGCTCGATCGTCTTGCGCAACTGTGCGCTGGCCCGGTCGTCGTAGCCAGCGTAATAGAGGACCGCTCCCTCCCGGGCATTGGCAATGAGTGAGGTCGGGTCCAGTTCCCTTGCGCGTTTACTTTCCGCGATCGCTTCGGCGTGGCGGCCGAGGTTCGAAAGGACGTGCGCATAAGCCCAGTGCGAGAACGCGAGATTCGGATTGAGGGTGACGGCGCGTTTCCCTTCCTGCTCCGCGGCCGTCCAATCCCAGTCGAACCACATGTGAACCAGAGCAAGATTGGCATGCGGCTCGGCCAGCGAATTGTCGATCTGAATCGCCCTTTCCGCCGCCACTTTAGCTTTTGGGAGTAATTCGTGGGCGGGCCTGTCGCTCGCGATGACAAGTGCCCGATAGGCGTCCGCGAGGCCGAAGTATGCGAGGGCGTAGTTCGGGTCCAAGTCCACGGCGCGCTGGAAAAAGCCGATACTCTCCGCGATCTCCGGCGGCGTGAGTTTATTCCAATGGTAGCGGCCGGTGAGATAGAACTCGTAAGCCGCGACGTTTTCGGTTTCCCTTTTCGTTAGGCGTTGCTGGCCGGCGCCACTCAGCCGCACGGTGAGCGCGTCGACCACCGCTTGCGCGATTTTGTCCTCGACCGCAAAAACGTCGGTCATGTTTTCGTCGAAAGTCTGCGCCCAGAGGGACGAGCCATCGGCGATTTTGATCAGCCGCACGGTCACGCGCAGGCGCTCGCCCGCTTTCACCACATTGCCTTCCAGAACCGAATCAACGTTCAGCTGGCGCCCGGCCGCGACCGGGTCCTGATCGGCCCCGGCAAACCGGCGAACGGACGTGAGCGAAGGCACGATAATTTCGTGCGTGTTGCTCAGCTTCGTGATCAGCGTGTCGGCCAGGCCCAGCTCGAGGACGGGATCGCGATTTTCTGCGAGCAAAGGTTTAAACGGCAGGACCGCGATGCTGTTGTTGGCAGCGGCGCGGCGGGGGAAAAAGCTGAGGGAGAGAGCGATCACCGCGAGCACGAGCGCGGCCGCGCCAAGGCCGATCCATTTCTTGGCCAGCCGCCGGCGCTGCGCACGAATCCGCGCCGGCACGCGCGGGTTCCCGATCGCGCCGTCGTAGAGATTGACGAGCTGCAATTTGACCCCGTGCTTGACCTCACACGTGCCTAACGAGTGCAGGAGTGGCCGCCAGTTTTCATATTCCTCGAGATCGTCGGCCGCGTTTTTTGAGACGAGAATGTGACCGGCGTCGCCACAGTCCATCACCCGCTGGGCGATATTCAGCCCCGCGCCGGCGAGGTTCGCGCGGCGGTTGACGTCGACGACGCCCGTGACTGATCCGCTGTGCACGCCCATTCGCACCGGCACCTTTGGATGATTCTTGAGGACGCGACTTACTTCGAGGGCGCATTGCGCGGGAGCTTGCGGGCTGCTGTAAAAGACGAGCGCCATCCCATCGCCAGTCGGGATGCGAATCAGGCGATCGGCCGCCTCTGCTTTCTGAAACTGCTCCGAGGCGCGGACGCACGCGTTCAGCGCCTCCACCGCGCCGCGCTGTTCTTTACTGGGGAGCTTGGAGTAACCAACGATGTCGAGATAAAGGAGGTGCGCGATCTCCAGCGCGATTTCTTCATTGGCGGATTCCGGCATGGCCGCGCTCATGTGTGTCCCCGGCGGATGGGGCTAAAACTGGAACGCCGCCTGAAGAAAGAAGCGCTCGCCACTCGTCCGGTTTTCCACTGCTTCCTCGTGTTGCCACTTAAAAACAACACCCCAGTGTTGGCCGTGCGGATGCCAGCGGAGCAAGGGACCGAAAGCCACGGCCTGGCCGCGGTTGCCATCGCCGACGACGCGCCCGCGCACCTCATCGTCCGCGACTTGCTTGTAAGCGTACCCGTTCACGCCAATCTGCACGTCGCGGGTAATGGAGTAAGCAACGTTGTAGTCGAAGCTCAATTCGTTACCGGAACCGTAATGGCTTTGAGGATTTTCGAAGTTGATCAGATAGATCAACGCGCCGCTGATCTCGAGCTTTTCGAGCGGGAGCCAGGTGAACCAGTAGGAAGGCCCAACCGACCAATAGCCGCGACCGGTGTTGGCCAGCGCCGCTGTGTTGAATCGCCCGGTCGGGATGAATACTTCCGGCCCGAGCATCTGGTGAAAATGTGGGCTGTGCCAGCCAAGAATGAAGCCAAGAAGTGAATCGCCCACGTTCGTGGTGTCGTCCTGGAGATGAAGCGTTCCGCGCGGAGTGTGCACGTCGAGACTAACGTCAATATTGGTCACGGCGTTGCAACCGACTCGGGTCTCGAGGTTTGCGCCGAGCAGGGTTACGCCAGGCCAGATATAGCGAAGGCGCAAGGTTTCGGCGGTGACGAAGAGATCGAATTTTGAGACGTTAGGCCGATCGTTGCCCGAACTGTCGAGTGTGTGACTGGCGGTATAAAAGCCGAGGAAGTTCGTCAGATTCAGACCTGGCGGCGGCATCACGCCCGCGAGCACGTTATCAACCCCGAGCGCCTTGCTCGTGCCGCCGCCTTCCGTGGCGTTGGCCAGCCGGGGCAGGATCGCGCACCAGAGCAACAGAAGGAAAATGATCCGTCTGCCTGGGCAGGGTGCGGGCTTGTTTCGCGCGGTGAATTTGCTCATGCTCTCTCCACCGCGATAAACAAAAAATCCCGCTCAAGGTGATCATTTGATTGGGAATTTTTTCCCAGAGCTTTCCCAGAGGAAAAATCTTAGAGTGAAAGGAGACGACGAAAGCTCATCCCTATGCCGCCCGCCTCCCCGCAAGAAATAACCCAGCTGCTGACCGACTGGCGACACGGAGATGGGGACGCGCTCGATCAACTCACGCCCTTGGTTTATGAAGATCTGCGGCGCCTCGCTCATCATTATATGGCGGGACAGCGCTCGGACCACACCTTACAAACGACCGCGCTGGTCAATGAGGCTTATCTGCGCCTGGCCGACCAGACCGATCCGAAGTGGCAGGACCGCGCCCATTTTTTCGCGGTCGCGGCCCGGGCGATGCGCCAGATTTTGGTCAACTACGCCCATAGTGCGCGCGCGCAAAAGCGGGGCGGCGGCGCCCAAAAGGTGGAGCTCGATGAGGGCGCGCTGGTTTCGCCGGCACAATCGAAAGAGATCGTGGAGTTACACGAAGCTCTGGGGCAACTAACCGCGCTCGATTCCAGAAAGGCCGAAGTCGTGGAGCTGAAATATTTCGGCGGGCTCAGCTACGATGAGATCGCGGAGGTGTTGAAAATATCCGCGATCACAGTGCGCCGGGACTGGGAGTTCGCCAAGGCCTGGCTCTATTCGGAATTGCACCGCACGGACTAATTCAATCAGACTCGGGTTAACCTGGAGGCTGCTCCGCGATGACACCGGCACGATTCCAAACCATCGAGGAAATCTTTCATTCCACGCGGGCTCAGGGACCCGAGCAGAGGGGTCCTTTTCTGGACGGCGTTTGCGCAGGCGACGCAGAGTTGCGCGCGGAAGTTGAACTCCTCCTCGCTTCTCATGAGCGAGCCAGCATCTTCATCGAACGGCCCGCCATTGCCCTTGCGAACCGGATTCTACAGAGCGAGTCAGCCGACTCGCTCGTCGGTCAGAGGTTCGGCCACTACGAGCTAGTTCGACAACTCGGCGCCGGCGGGATGGGCGAAGTTTATCTCGCCGCCGACATGACCGCGGGTCGCAAGGCCGCGCTCAAACTCCTTCCTCTGCGCTTCACGGGGGACGCCGAGCGACTGCGCCGATTTGAACAGGAAGCGCGCGCCGTCGTGGCCCTTAATCATCCAAATATCGTGACCGTTTACGAGATCGGTGAAGATCGCTCGACCCATTTTATCGCGAGCGAGTTGATCAATGGAGAAACGCTCCGGGCCCATCTCGAGCGCGGCCCGATGGAAGTGGACGCAGCACTCGACGTGGCGATTCAGGTGGCGAGCGCTCTCGCCGCTGCGCACGAAGCGGGCGTCATCCACCGCGATATCAAACCGGAGAACATCATGCTGCGGCCTGATGGTTATGTGAAAGTGCTCGACTTCGGAATCGCCAAGCTGGCCGAAGAGGAAGCGACGATGGCCGAACCCGACGCGGCTGCCTTTCTGGAGACCCGCGTCGGGTCGATCATGGGAACCGCGCGATATATGTCGCCGGAACAGGCGCGCGGCGCCGCGGTCGACCAACGAACCGACATCTGGAGTCTCGGCGTCGTGCTTTATGAGATGGTGACGGGCCAGGCGCCTTTCCACGGCGAGAACACAGAAGAAGTGAAGACTTCGATTCTCGAAACCGAGCCGGAGCCGCTCACGAACGACAGGGCGGAGCTGGAGCAGGTCGTGACCAGAACATTGCGGAAAGAGCCTAACGAGCGCCATGCCAATGCACGCGAACTGATCGAGGCGCTGAAAAAGGTTCGACGCCGCTTGGAACTGACGGCCGAATCCAAGATTCTCAAAACAACCCCAGTCCGGCAACCCTGGCGGCGCTGGGCCGCCGCGCTCCTCCTGCTCCTCGTCCCCGCGACCCTGGCACTTCGCTTTTATTGGACCGGTGTCGTGCAACCAAAGTCGCCGCCCCCCATCAAAAGCATCGCCGTCTTGCCTTTCGATAACCTGAGCGGCGACCAGCAGAATGCCTCCTTCGCCGTTGCCGTGCAGGACGAAATTCTCTCCGATTTGGCCAAAATCGCCGACCTCAAAGTCATCAGCCGCACTTCCGCGCGCCTTTACGACGCCGGCAAACCGCGCAACTCAGGGCAGATCGGTCGGGAGCTGGGCGTGGCGCACCTTGTGGAAGGCAACGTGCAGCGGACGGGCAATCATCTGCGGATCAACGCGCAGCTCATCGACACCCGCACCGATTCCCATCTCTGGGCACAAACCTACGACCGTGACGTGTCTGATATTTTTGCCCTGCAAAGTGAAATTGCCCGAACGATCGCCGAGCAGCTCCACGCTAAAATCTCGGAGCGTGAAAGACTGGCGATGGCGCGGCCGAGGACGGTCGACCTGATCGCGCAGGACCTCTACACCCAGGCGTTGCTGGCCGAGAATGAACTGCCGGGGCCTCCGGACCTGCGCAAGGCGATCGGGTTGTTGGAGCGAGCGCTTGCCCGCGATCCGCACTTCGTTCTCGCCTACTGCGCCCTTGGACGCGACTACCTCACGCTGGTCTCCAATGGCGCTACCGACGTAGCCACTGATCTCAAAATGGCGCAGAGCATGATCGAGAAAGCCGCCCGCATCGAACCCGACGCCGGCGAAGTGCATCTCCTCCGGGCGCATTATCTTGGTTACACAACGGGCGACTACGATCGCGCGCGGGCCGAGCTGGAGCTGGCCCGGCGCGCCCTGCCTAACAATGCCGCCGTCTATGTCGAAACCGCGTTGATCGACCGGCGCCAGGGTCGCTGGAGCGAAGCGCTCATGAACCTTGATCGCGCGGTCGAGTTGGATCCGCGGAACGAGCCCGTTCTGGTTGAAGCTGCCTCCACCTATTATAACAATCGGCGCTACGCCGAAGGGACCCGGCTGCTCGATCGTGCGATCGCGCTTGCCCCCAAAGATTACGACGCCCGTCTCCTGCGTGCCGAGCGACCGCTCTACGAACGGGCGGACACTCGGCCGTTGCGCGCGGAGCTGGACGCGATCCTGGCCGAAGATCCGCCTGCCGCTTCCACAATTGCCGACACTTTGCTGGACTGCGCGCTCTTCGAGCGCGACGCCGCGGCCGCCGATCGCGCGGTCGCGGCGATTCCTGCCGGAGGCTTCGGAACCGGTATCGGAATGGTTTTGCCGAGAGAATACTTTGCAGCTCGCGTCGCCCGCACCTTTCATCGCCCCGAAATCGCCCGCGCCGGCTTCGAAGCCGCCCGATCAACCCTGCAAAAGTTGGTCCATGAACAACCCGATCTGGCCGAAGGCTGGAGCAGGCTGGGGTTAGTCGAAGCCGCGCTCGGCCAAAAAGAGGAGGCGATCAAGGCGGGCCTCCGCGCTCGCGAAATCATGCCCGTGTCTCGACAAGCCTTCGCGGGAGGACGCATGCTGCGGGAGCTGGCCAAGATCTACGCCTGGGTGGGCGAGAAAGAACAGGCCCTGGCACTGCTGGCTACCTGCGCGCGGGAGAATTACTCCATCGACTCTGCCGTTTTGAAGCTGGACCCTGATTGGGACTCGCTGCGCGGCGATCCCCGCTTCGACAAAATCGTCGCCTCGCTCGCGCCGAAGTAATAGGCGGGAAGTTGCACACCGGCCGCGAAATCAGTGTGCTGCTTCCGCCCGCGGCGCCTAGACTACTCGGATGACAGAAAAAGGACGCAATCCCCTACGCCGGGACGAATCAAAAGACCGGCCTGCGCCGGTCTTAGCTTGACGAATTACCATGCCATACACTTCTTTTCTCCATCGCCGGGCGCTCCTGCGCCTGCTCACCGTTTTGTGCGCGCCGCTCCTTGTCATTTCGGCCCAGGCCGCGGATGACTCTCCCTCGCCCACCGCGAGCGCCGCACCCATGACTGAAAATCCTTTGCTCCAGGAGAGCACGCTCGATTTCCATTACCCGCCCTTTGATAAGATCAAAGACACGCACTACGCGCCCGCGTTTGAGAAAGGCATGGCCGATCAACTGACCGAAATCGAGCCCATCGCGGCCAACCCGGAGCCGCCCACCTTCGAGAACACGATCGTCCCGCTGGAAAAAGGGGGCGACCTCCTCGGCCGGGTCAGCCGCATTTTCTTTAACCTCGCAGGCGCAAACACGAATCCGGAATTGCAGAAAATCGAGACCGCCATGGCGCCGAAGCTGGCCGCGCATCAGGACGCGATTTACCTGAACGGCCCCCTCTTCAAACGGATCGAGACGATCTACAACGATCGCGAGAAGAGCGGCCTCGACGAGGAATCGCAATGGCTCGTCGAGCGTTACTACAAAGACTTCGTCCGCGCCGGCGCGAAGCTCTCGGACCCTGACAAGGAGAAGCTGAAGAAGATGAACGCCGAGCTCGCCGAGCTCGAAACGAAATTTGCCCAGAACGTTCTGAAAGAGAAAAACGCGGGGTCCATTGTACTGGAGAAACGCGAGGACCTCGCGGGACTTTCCGAGAACGAGATCAAGACGGCGGCGCTCGCCGCCAAGGAAGAGAAGAAGGAGGGCAAATTCGTTCTCCCGCTCCTGAACACGACCCAGCAACCCGCCCTCACGAGTCTGAAAAATCGCGCGCTCCGCGAGCGGATCATGAAGACCTCGCTCGCCCGCAACGCCCACGGCGGCGAATGGGATAACCGCGAGGTCGTTCTCCGCACCGCCAAGCTCCGCGCCGAGCGCGCCAAGCTTCTCGGCTACGAAAATCATGCTGCCTACCAGCTTGAAGATCAGACCGCGCACGATGTCGCGACGGTGAACAAGCTGCTCTCCGAGCTCGCGCCGCCCGCAGTCGCAAACGCGAAAAAGGAAGCGGCCGACATGCAGCAGTTGATCGACAAGGAGAAGGGCGATTTCCAGCTCGCTTCGTGGGATTGGGAATTTTACGCCGACAAGGTCCGCCAGGCGCGTTACGCCTTCGACGAGTCGGAAATTAAACCGTATTTCGAGATCAACCACGTGCTCACCGACGGCGTTTTCTACGCTGCGCACGAGCTCTACGGGATCAGCTTCAAGGAGCGGAAAGATCTCCCGGTTTATCAACCCGACGTGCGCGTCTTCGACGTCACGGATAAGGACGGCAAGCCGCTCGCGATCTTCCTCGCCGATTACTACGCGCGGCCCTCGAAACGCGGCGGCGCCTGGATGAACGAGTACGTCAACCAAAGCGAATTGTTAGGCACAAAGCCGGTCATCGCGAATCACCTGAATATCCCTAAACCCGAGGCGGGCCAGCCGACGCTGCTCACGTTTGATGAAGTGACGACGATGTTTCACGAGTTTGGCCACGCGCTCCACGGCATGTTTTCGGACGTGAAATACCCGCGCTTTAGCGGCACCAGCGTCCCGCGCGATTTCGTCGAGTATCCCTCACAGGTGAATGAAATGTGGGCGAGCTGGCCGCAGGTGCTGCAGAATTACGCGAAGCATTACAAGACCGGCAAGCCAATGCCGAAGGAGCTGCTCGACAAGGTTCTCGCGGCGAACAAGTTCAACCAGGGCTTCAAAACGACCGAATATCTCGCAGCGACGTTGCTCGACCAGGCATGGCACCAGATCTCGCCCGACCAGGTGCCGACCGACGCGCTCGCCTTTGAGGACGCGGCCCTGAAAAAAGCCGGAGTCGACTACGGCCCAGTCCCGCCGCGGTATCGCACCGCCTATTTCTCCCACGCCTTCGCCGGCGGCTATAGCGCCGGTTACTACAGCTACATCTGGTCGGAAGAACTCGACGCCGACAGCGTCGAGTGGATGAAAGAACACGGCGGCCTCAAGCGCGAAAACGGGGACCACTTCCGCGACACCCTCCTCTCACGCGGCGGGAGCAAAGACGCGATGAAGCTCTTCCACGATTTCACCGGCCGCGATCCCTGGATCGAGCCGCTCCTGAAACGCCGCGGACTGGACGGCTCCGTCCCCGATGCCAAGGCCGGCACGGAAGCGCCGCCGCCCGAAGGCTGATCTTGTAGACGCTTCGCTCTGCGAAGCGCGAGGGTTGATCTCGCGGCCTTCTCCATCCCCGCAATTCGCGGAGCGAAAACCCCTTGCGTGCACGTTTACTTTGTGCTACAAAGTAACTGCATGAGCGAACGGACGAGAGCTGAAGAAGATCTCCGGATCATCCGCAATCTGATGGAGCGGGCCACCATCTACCGCGCTATTTCTGCTCCGACCGCGCTCGTCGGTGGCCTTCTCGCGCTCGGCACCGCCGCGACCCTTTGCTGGATCGATCACGCGCGATCACTCGAGGCGCCCTCGCCGGATGGCCGCTGGTTTGCAGCGATCTGGCTCGTCGTCCTGGCCATGGTGCTGACCACGAATGCGTGGTTCGTTAGGCAGGAAGCGCGCCGCGGCGGGCGGCCGTTCTTGTCTTCCGGCGCGCGGCTTGCGTTGCGCGCAATCGCGCCCTGTCTCGTCATCCCGGCGGCCGCGACGATCTGGTTTCTTCGCCAGCCGGACCCGATCGACGAGCAGATTCTGGTCGCCGTCTGGATCGCGTTTTACGGCCTCGCACTGCTCGCGACCGCGCTCTTTGCGCCGCGTTCGCTCGCGGTTCTCGGCTGGGCTTTTCTTCTCGCTACCCTCCTGGTGGTCTTCTGGCCGAAGCCGGCAAATTTCGACCCGCGGGGGCTCTTCCCGAATCTGGCGATGGGCGCCACTTTTGGCCTTTATCATCTCCTCTACGCTGCGGCCATCTGGGTCCGGCGTCGGCCGGAGGAACGGGGCTTGGTTTCGACGGAATGAGAAATGCCGGATTTCGACAAGCTCGACAAAGCGATCCACGAAAAAGGGCGGCTCGCGATCATGACGTTATTGGCCAGCCGGAGGCAGTGGACCTTTCAGGATCTAAAGGCGGAGCTAAAAATGAGCGACGGCAACCTCGTCTCGCATCTCCGCACGCTGCACAAGCTCGGCTTCGTCGCCGTGACCAAGGAAGTGCTCGACCGACCGCAAACGAGCTACCACTTAACGAAGAAAGGACGCTCGGCTTTCACCGACTATCTCGAAGTGCTGGAGCAGATCATCCAGGCTGGCCAGGCCTGAATCTTTTTGCCTCCTAACTTTGCCACACAAAGCTTTCTCATGAAGATCTTGCTCGCAGAACATTTCGGGATGTGTTTCGGGGTGCGCGACGCGATCGCGCACGCGGAAACTCTGGCCGCGGCGGGGCCGTTGACGATTCTCGGCGAACTGGTGCACAACCCGCTAGTGCGAGATCGCCTGCGCGAGCGTGGCGCAACGGAAGGCTCCCTCGACGCGGCTACCGCGCCCGGAGTCCTGGCGCAGGTGATGATCACGGCGCATGGCGCTTCCGATCGTCGCCGGAACGATTGGCGGCAAGCCGGATTCACCGTGGCGGATGGGACTTGTCCGCTCGTTCGGCACGCACATACGCAACTGCGGCTGCTGGTGCGCGCGGGCTTTTCCCCGGTCGTGATCGGTCAGCGTGAACACGTGGAGGTGCGCGGGCTGACGGAGGATTTTCCCGGGGCGGTGGTGATCGAGCAGGTGGCCGATTTCGCCGGGCTGCCGGAAGCGCAGCGGTTTGGGATAATCTCGCAGACGACGCAGCCGGTCGAGCGCGTGCAGGAGTTGGTCGCAACCCTGCGGCGGCTACGGCCGGCGGCGGAAGTGCGTTTCGTGGATACCATTTGTAAGCCGACCAAGGATCGGCAGAGCGCGCTCCGGCAGTTGCTCGCCGAGGCAGAAATGGTCGTGGTCGTCGGCGGCCACGCGAGCAATAACACGCGGCAACTGGTCGCGACCTGCCGGACCGCGGGACGCCGGGCGGTCCACGTCGAGCGCGCGGAGGAGCTGGCGCGGGCGGATTTTGCAAACGTCGCCGTGGTCGGAGTCACGGCCGGGACTTCTACCCTGGGCGAGACCGTCGCGGCGGTGGTCGCGCGCCTGGAGGAATTTTCCAAGACCAAACGCCCGAACGAACCCGACTTATGAATTCACTCAAATGGCTCCGATATTTCGAAGCGAATCGCCGCAACTGGATCGAAAACCCGATTGGCAGGCTCCGTCGCCACTCGCGCCAGATTTACGGATGTATTTGGCGCGTTCCCTCTCGCACTTCCAGCTCGGCGAAAGTGGCGGCGGTCAGCATCTTTTCGAGAAAGCAGAGCGCCAAGGCGAGACCGATGCCGCCTATCGGCAAGCGCTCGAATTATTCGTCGCGGAGGAAGGCGAGCACGCGCGCCTGCTCCGGGGGCTGGTCGCGCATTTTGGCGGCCGGCTGGTCGCGCGTCATTGGACGCATCTGCTCTTCCGGCTGGCGCGCCGCGCGCTAGGTTTGAACTTCGAGATTCAGGTGCTGCTGATCGCGGAGCTGGTCGGCACCGCGTATTACAAAGTGCTGGAGCGGCGCGCGCGCGACCCAATTCTCGCCCAAGTCTGCCGGCGCATTCTGGCGGATGAGGCCCAGCATGTGGCGTTTCATCTCGACCGCCTGCGCGACCTCCACGCGGCGCTTTTGCCGGCCGAGCGCAGCGGATGGCATCTCCAATTCCAACTGTTTTTCAGCGCGGCGCTGCAGGTCGCCTGGATGGATCATCGGCCTTCGCTGGCAGCAGTCGGCGCGAGCCGGCGGGAATTTTCCGCCGCGGCGCGCCAGGAGTGCATCGGTTTTCTCGACGCGCTGCAAAGCGTGCCGGCGGCAGCGACTGAGCGGTGCACGGCGGAGGCCTAGAACCCGTCTTGCAGCCTGCGCGCCGCCTGCTAGAACATGCGCGATGGATGCCCTCGAAATACCCGCGCCCCGCGTGACGCCCTGGGGCGGGGCGCAACCATCGGGCGAGGCGCTCCTCACCCGCGAATGGCTGGTGACCAACGGCCTCGGCGGCTTCGCTTCCGGCACCGTCGCGGGCGCGCTCACGCGGCGTTATCACGGGCTGCTCGTGGCGGCGCTGCCGGCACCGCGCGGGCGCGTAGTGATGTGGAGTCACCTTTCTGAAGCACTTATTTTCGGGCCCGGCGATTTGATCTCATTAGGTGCGGAAGAAAGCGTCGGTGGGGGGTTGGAGCGCAGCGGGACGAAATACCTGCGCGAATTTCGGCTGGAAGCCGGCTTGCCGGTCTGGCGCTACACGCTGCGCGATCTCGTGCTCGAAAAGCGCGTGCTCATGCTCCACGGACAAAACACCGTTCACCTCACTTATAGCGTCACCGGCGACGGCCCGCGGCCCCGGCTGCAGCTGCGGCCGGCAGTGGATTTCCGGCACTATGCCAGCGCGGTCGGCGAGATGTCGCCGCAGCCTTACACGATGCGCGCGGCGCGAGGACGCTATGAGCTGACGGGGCCGGTGCCGACGCTGCCGTCGCTCCGCTTTTCGCTCCCGGCCGCGGACGCGAAATTCGCTCGGGATCCGCAGCGAATCACGGGAGTGCTCTACCGGGTCGAGCGCGAGCGCGGCTACGATTACCGGGGCGATCTCTGGAGCCCCGGCGCGTTTGAAATCGATCTCGCAAACCAGGAAAATGTGACGCTGGTTGGCTCAACCGAAGATTGGTCCACGATCGACGAGGTTACGCCCGCGGCCGCGCTAGAAGCAGAACGGGAACGCCGCGCGCAACTGCTTGAGCAGGCCGCGCCCGGCGCCCACCGCGGCGTCGCCGCCGAACTCGTGTTCGCGGCGGATCAATTCATCATCACGCCGCCCGGCCGCGCGCAGGGATCGCCCGCGCGCACCATCATCGCGGGGTATCATTGGTTCACCGATTGGGGTCGCGACACGATGATCAGTTTCGAGGGGCTGACCCTCACTACCGGCCGGACTCGAGAAGCCGCCGAGATCCTGCGTACCTTTGCGCGCTACGTGCGCGACGGTTTGATACCGAACCTCTTCCCCGACGGCGAAAACGAAGGGCTTTATCACACCGCCGATGCGAGCCTTTGGTTCTTCCACGCCATCGCGCGCTATCTCGCGGCGACCGGCGACGAGGCCACGCTCGAGCTGCTGCTGCCGACGCTGCGCGACATCGCCGATCACCATCTCGCGGGGACGAAGTTCAACATCCACGTCGATCCCGTGGATGGGCTGCTCGTGCAGGGCGCGGAAGGTTATCAGCTCACCTGGATGGACGCGAAAATGGGTGCCTGGGTCGTCACTCCGCGCCGCGGCAAGGCGGTCGAGATCAACGCGCTTTGGCATAACGCCCTCGCGCACCTCGCGGATTGGCTGGAGCGCAGCGGCGAGGTGGAAGCGGCGCGCAGTTATGCCGCGCACGCGGCGCGGGCGCGGAAGTCTTTTAACGCGCGGTTTTGGTGTGAAAAAACCGGCTGTCTCTACGATGTGGTCGACGGCCCGGGAGGTCCTGACCCTTCGATTCGGCCGAACCAGATTTTCGCGATTTCTCTCGACCATCCCATCCTCGCGCCGGAGCGCTGGAAGTCGGTTCTGGCGGTGGTCGAGCGCGCGTTGCTCACGCCGGTCGGGTTGCGTTCGCTCGCGCCGGAGGATCCCGATTATCACCCGTTCTACGAAGGCGACCTGAAGGCCCGCGATGGCGCTTATCATCAGGGCACGGTCTGGGCTTGGCTGATCGGTCCGTTCGTCGATGCGTGGTTGAAACTTCACCCTCGCGAGCAAAGGACTGCGCGCGGTTTTCTCGCGGCGTTTCCGGAGCACCTCCATGAAGCCGGCGTGGGCTCGATCAGCGAAATCTTCGACGCAACCGCGCCGCATCGCGCGCGCGGCTGCATCGCGCAGGCCTGGAGCGTCGCCGAGGTGCTCCGCTGCTGGGTGAACACCGAAACGCGCGCGCTGTAGGGCAACCGCTCCGGTTGCCCACGTTCGACCACGCGGCAGGCGGAGCGCCCGCCCTACAAACCAGCCACCACGCGCGCGCAGGCGGACAAGGGCGAACTCCGCGGCGCTAGAACGAAAAGCTAATCACCACCGAACTCACCGTGTGCGGCTCGAAACGCCAACGGCGAAAAGTCTGGAGACACGATTGATCCAACGGCCGCACCCGGGACGAGGCGAGCGTTTTCACGTCGGTGACCAGGCCGGTCTTCGGATCGACCGTGAGCTGGAATTTTCCGCCCGAGTGCACGCCATAACGCCAGAGCGAGTAAGGGTAAATCGGCGCCGGCGAGTAGATCGCGTGCTTCCGGGCCGCGCGGAGCTGGTCGCCGATGTAGCCGCCCATCTCGAAACTAATCGGGACCAAAATCGAGCTCATGGTGTTCGGCTTGACCCGCCACCTGCGGAGCGCGGCGATCGCCGCGGCGTCGAGCTCTTTGTAACCCGTACTTTGCCGGACCTCGACCTTCGTCACTTTCCCTTGTTCCGGATCGACCTGGAGTTGAAATCGACCTGCGCCTTCCAGGTAAATCTCGCGCGCCACTTGCGGGTAGACCGGCTCCGGCGCCTCCACGATCACCGCGCGTATTTTCGGATCGAGCGCATCGAGCATGCTCGCCGCGGGCGCGGCGGCGGCCAGGAGAAGGAGGAAGCTGAGGAAGAACGAGAGGGATTTCGGACGCATGATCGGGGTCTAACGATCACCTCCCGCGCTGTCAAGACGAGCCTGGCAGTTTGCGTCGAGCACGCGACCAGCCGATAGCTTCCGCTCATGAAATTCGGCGCTCTTCTTTTGCTCGCGCTTGTCGTGCTCGCGGCCCCGGCTGACGCGCAGGGTTGGTTCCGCCGGCGCACGCCGACCCCGACGCCGACGCCCGTCGCGACGCCGATCCCGCAGCCCAAACCGACGCCCGTCCCGACCCCCAAACTGCCGCCGCGCCAGCTCGTCGCCCTCCCGGTTTTCGACGAGGAAACGAGCGTGCGGCTCCAGATTTTTCTCGACGACAACGAGTTCGGCCCTGGGAAGATCGACGGAAGAATGGGCGAGTTTTTCGGTAAGGCGCTGGTCGCTTTCAAGAAGGCGCACGGGATGCAACCGGGCGGCGCGGTCGCCGATCTGCTCGCGCAGGTGCCCGAGGCTTACACGACTTTCACGATCCGGCCCGAGGACGAGCAGTTCGTCGGCGAGGTCTCCTCGCGGCCGTCGGAGCAGGCGAAATTGAAGGCGCTAAAATACGGCTCGCTGCTCGAGTTCGTCGCGGAACGCTTTCATTCGGCGGAGGATTTTCTGCGGAAGTTGAACCCGGGCTTGAACCTTGAAGCACTCAAAGTCGGCGACACCGTGAAGGTGCCAAACGTGCAGCCGTTTGAGGTCGAAAAACTCACGGAGCATTTCATCCCGAACAATCCGGCACTCGCCGCACGCGAGATTTTTATCGATATCCGCGAGAATTTTCTCGAGGTCCGCGAAGGCGACAAACTGGTCGCGGAATTCCCGATCACACCCGGCTCGAAGACGCTGCCGGCGCCGCAGGGCATCTGGAAAATTCTCGGGATCGCGACGCTGCCGTGGTTCCGCCACGACGAAGGCGTGCTCAATCACGGCGTGCGCACGAGCGATTTCTACAACATCCCACCGGGCCCGAATAACCCGGTCGGCATTCTCTGGATGGGCCTGAACAAACCGGGCATCGGCATCCACGGCACGAACAATCCGGAGACGATCGGCCGCGCCGGCAGCCACGGTTGCATCCGGATGGCGAACTGGGACGCGGCGCGGATCAAAGACCTGGTCACGGTCGGGACGAAGGTGACGATTTACCTCGGCGAAGGCATCCCGCTGCAGACGCCGACGCCGAAGCCGGCGGATCGTTAGGCTGCCGCCGCGGCGGCGCCGCGGCGCCAGGATTGCGAGCGGAGCAGACCGTGCGCGAAAACTTCTTCGCTCGTTAGGCGAAAACCTTCGTCGCTCAAGAGCGGCGCGTAATCGACCAACCGGCACGCTTCGATCCCGGCGACGACACCAAAGAAGCGATACATCGTCGCGAGGAGAAACCGTCCCCACGCGCGCCGCCAACCGCGCGGCGGCTCGTGAAAATCCGCGACCAGCCAGGTCGCGTTTTCCGT
>JBBSUP010000041.1:0-27062 GCA_038234295.1 Chthoniobacterales bacterium | reverse complement strand
GGGCTCGCGCGGATTGGTCCCGGCGATCCCGGGGGTCGATCTCATTTTTGTCGCGCGTGGGCGGTTGTCCGACTGCCGGACCTGGCTCGCGCTCGGGCGCACGAAGTATGACTACTGCCTCGACTTCTCGCGCACGGATCGCTCGGCTTTTCTCGCGTTCCTGTCGGGGGCGAAATGCCGGATCACTTACGACACCGTGCGGCGCGAGCCGATTCGCTCGCTTAGTTACAACCAATTTATCCCGTCGCAGGTGCGGACCGTGCACACGGTCGATCACCACCTCGCACTGCTTGCGCCGCTCGGAGTGCACGACCCCGCGCGGGAGATTCACCTCGCGCTGCCTCCGCAGGCTCTAGAGAAGGCTGATGCACTTATTTTCGCGCGCGGGCTCGGCGACGACTTCGTCATTCTCCATCCCGGCTCCGCGCGCGCGGAGAAGTTTTGGGTTGCGCAGCGCTGGGCGGAAATCGCGGGCGCTTTTCCGGGCACGCGTTTCGTTCTCACCGGCGGCAGTTCCGGAATGGAGCGGATGCACATCCACCAGATCCAAGCGCAGCTGTCTCAACCGATCGTCGATCTCTCCGGCGAGATCGATCTCCTCACGCTCGCGGCGTTGATCCAGCGCGCGCGGCTCCTCGTGACGATCGACTCCGCGCCGATGCATCTCGCGGCCGCGCTCGGAGCGCCGCAGGTGGTTCTCTTCGGGCCGACCAATCCTTTTCACTGGCGGCCGCGCGGAACGCCGGCGGTGATTTTGCAGGGTCGCGGCCCTCAACCGCTCCGCGATTTCACCCCGTCTCAGACCCCGGCGGCGACGAACGAAATCTCGACGGCACAGGTGATCAATGCTATGCAGTCGCTGCTGTCGGCGCCGGCAGCTTCAGTGTCATGACCGACAAGATCCCACGGAAGACAAAGCAGTCTTTTTGGACCACCATCCGCATCGGTTGGCGGCCCTATCGACGGCTCTATTCCTACGTCCTGCCCTACAAAGGCCGCTTCATCATGGGCCTGGTCTTTGGGTTTCTGGCCGGCGGCGTCACCTCGCTCCTGCCGTTGGTCTTCGCGAGCGTGACGACGATTGTTTTCAAGGGGCACGCAGTGAACCCGGCTTCCCTCGCCGCCCATCCCGAGATGATCAATGTCGGCCCGCAATTCGCCGGCCTCGGGAACCTGCACAAGCTGCTTTTCCTTTGCCTCGCCATCCCCGCGGTCATGACCGCGCGCAGCGTCCTCTCCTTCGCGAACACCTATTACACTTCGTGGGTGAGCGCCAAGGTCCTCACCGATATCCGCACCCAGCTCTTCGGGAAAATGATGAGCCACTCGATGGACTTCTTTAACAAGGCGCAGTCCGGGTTCCTGATGTCGCGAATCACCAACGACACCAACATGATGCAAAGCGCGTTGACCAGCGTCACCAGCGACCTTTTTAAGCAGCCCATCACCATCATCGGCGGGGTCGCCGTGCTGCTCTACATGGATTGGAAGTTCACGATCGTCACCCTCGTCCTCTTCCCGAGCTGCATCATCCCCCTGAGCATGTACGGCAAGCGCGCGCGCAAAGCGGTGAAGAACGAACAATACGGCCTCGCCCGCATGGTCGTAACCATGCAGGAGAGCTTCGCCGGCATTCGCGTGATCAAGGCTTTCGCCCGCGAGAAAATGCAGGAGAAACATTTCCGCAAGAGCAACGACACCCAGTTCAGCAACTCCATGCGCATCATCCGCACGACCGAAGCCGTCGGGCCACTCATCGAAACCATCGCCGCGGTCGGCGTCGGGCTCGCTCTCCTCTACGTCTACGTCGCAAACCTGCCGGCGGCGAAGTTCATCGCCCTGATCGGCGGCATCTTCATCCTTTACGACCCGATCAAGACCCTCAGCCGGATCCACATCATCATGCAGCGCTCCATCCAAGCCACGGTGGAAATTTTCGCCATTCTGGATTCCAAGCCTTCCATCCAGGACCTGCCCGACGCCATCGATCTTCCCCCAGCGGCCGGCCAGATCGATTTTGACCACGTCACCTTCCGCTACGAAGGAGGCATCACCGACGCCGTCCACGAGCTCACCCTCCGCGTCGAGCCCGGCAAGAGCTATGCGCTCGTCGGCGCCAGCGGCGCGGGGAAAAGCACCATCCTCTCCCTCATCCTCCGCCTTTACGACCCGACGAACGGCGCCGTCCGCATCGACGGCCACGACCTGCGCGCCGTCCGGCAGACTTCGCTCCGCGAGCAAATCGGCCTGGTCTCTCAGGATACCTTCCTGTTTCACGACACCATCTTCACCAACATCCAGTTCGGCCGGCTCGACGCGACCGCAGAAGAGATCTACGCCGCGGCCCAGACCGCCTACGCGCACGACTTCATCATGGCGCAGCCGCAGGGCTACGAGACCGTCATCGGCGACAAGGGCTGCCTTCTTTCCGGCGGTCAACAGCAGCGACTCGCAATCGCGCGCGCCTTGCTCAAGAACGCGCCCATCCTGTTGCTCGACGAAGCCACCTCCGCGCTCGACAGCGAATCGGAGCAGCAAATCCAGGTCGCGCTCGAGCGTTTGGCCGAAGGCCGCACCGTGATCGCGATCGCGCACCGGCTTTCGACCATCCTCTCCGCCGACCAGATCGTGGTGATGGAAAACGGTCGGATCAAAGAGATGGGCAACCACGCGGAGCTGCTGGAAAAGAGCGGCTACTACCGGCGGCTCTACGACCTCCAATTCAACCGCGCGCCGGAAGAAGCCGTTGCCGGGGCGACCGAAGTGGAGTTGCTGGCGACAGTGTAGGTCGCTGTAGACGCCGCCTTTGTAGACGCCTCCCTCTGGGAGGCGCGAGAGTTGCGTCACTCCCGGAATACGCCTTCGAGCCAGCGACGCTCACACCCGCGCTTCGCAGAGCGAAGCGTCTACAGCGCACATCCTCGAGCCGCCCTTCTTCGCCGACTTCGCGCAGCGGCCTTGTCAGAATGCACGTCCGCCCCCGGCGCGATTAGCCCTTCGGGAAAGCGCAAGCTCGCTGGGAGTTGCGATAATAAGAGGAAGACTCAAACCGTTCACTTAACGAAAGGAACCACATGGCAAAAGACACCGGAGAAGGATACCGCAAAGGCGCAGTGACGAACCGGACGCAGGTGAAGAACCCGCAAACCGGCGATTGGACGAAGCGCAACGAAAACCCGGAGAGCAAAAAGACCGGAGAATTCATGGCGGTAAAGAAAGACGGCGAGCCGTTCAAAGGCGTCGCGAAAGAGCCGGACAAGCGGCGGAAAAGCAGTTCGTAAACGACAACTGCATCAAGCTTGGAACCGGGGATCAATCATGACCCGGCAGCAGTCAGGCACCGGCAACCAGGCAGGCACGGGCAACCAGGCACTGGTTGTCAGCCCGAGCCGCGCAGACGGCGAGGGATCTCCCAAGCGTTGCCCGGCACGCCTTTGCCTAACGAGGCCGCGAAACGCCTGTAAGATCCCTCGCTGCGCTCGGGATGACAAAGCTAGCTGGCGCACTACCGCAGATGCCCTGCACTCGTTAGGCAGAGCACGAAAAGCGGCGGACCCTTGCGAGCCCGCCGCTTCCTGTGCTTCTAGCACCGACCAGCCTTACTTGGCCTGGTCGAACTTCTGAATCTTCTCGAGATGGTCTTTCATCGTCTCGAGGCCGTTCCCGATGAAGTCCTTCAGGTCCTCGTTCTTCACCATCTTCTGCGCCGCTTCGAATTCCGCGATGTCCTTCTTGTGATCTTTCACCATCATCGGGACGTAGGCGTTATCGAACGCCGCGCCGGATAGAGCCGACATCTTCTCGACCGCGGCCTGATGCTTGGCGCTGACCTTTTCCGGCAGCGTCACATTCATCTTGCCCGCGAGTTCCTTGAGCTTGTCGTTCATGTTGCCGTGGTCTTTCACCATCTGATTGCCGAAATCCTTCACGGCCTCGCTGCCACCTTTCTCGGCGGCGATCTTGCCCATTTCGACTTCAGTCATCCCGCCGTCCGCGGCTTTCTTCATGAAGGCTTTCTCCGCCGCGGTCGGCTTCGCCATGCTGGCGTCGTCGTCAGCGGCGAACGAGTATTGCAGCGGCGCGCACAAGGCGGCCGCGATTCCCAAAGTGAGCGCGAATTGTTTGATTTTCATAACTGTCCATCGCGCGCCGTGTCCCGTCCGGATGTCGCTTTCCGCCGGGCGAAACCGGCGCGTAGAGCCAACCCACGCAGAATCCGTGATTTGAGAAATAACTTGCCCCTCGCCGCGATGCGCGGTTAATCCCTCCGCCCCACTCATGGCTGAACCTCTTATCGAAGCGCCCGGCGTCCACCGGCCCCGGAATGTCGACTGGAAGCGCGCCGCCGCCCTGCTCTACGGCGACTGGGGCACGAGCAAAGCCTACGTCATCGGCCTCGCCTTTGTCGCCGCGGGGTTCTCTTCCTTTCCGCTCATCCTCGCGGTCTGCGCGCTCACCGCGGTCGTCGGTTTTAACTACATCATCGTCTGCGCACATTTCCCCGACGGCGGCGGCGTTTACTCCGCGGCGCGGGAACAAAGCCGCTTCCTCGCCTCGGCCGGCGCACTCCTGCTCGTGGCGAATTTTATCGTCACCGCCGCGCTCAGCGGTTGGGCGGCGGTGAGCTACTTCGGCGTGCCGGCGCAATACGCGCGCGTCGCCACCATGGCGCTCGTGATCCTGGTCGGCGCGATAAATTACTTCGGCCCGAAACATAGCGGCAGCGTCTCGCTTTACCTCGCCATCCCGGCGGTCATCACCGTCTTCGTGATCCTGGGGTTGAGCTGCGGTTATTTAAACACCGCGCATCTCGAGCCCACGCACGCGAACGTCGGGGTCGCGTGGACCCAGTTCGTCGGCGTGATCCTCGCGCTCAGCGGCGTCGAGGCCGTCGCGAACATCACCGGCGTGATGAAGCTCGACCCGGGCTCGACCCCGGATAAACCGAAGGTCACGTGGACCGCGGCGAAGGCGATCATTCCGGTCGCGATCGAGGTCGTGGTCGGCACGGCGTTGCTCGGCTGGGCGATGCTCTCGATGCCGAAAATTTATCGGCCGGAATTGCTCTCCCATTCCGAGGACATGCTCCGCTACCTCGGCGAACACTACGGCACGCTCGTGGTCGCGCCGTGGTTCGGCAGCGCCTTCGGCCTGGTCGTCGGCATCGTCTTCGGGCTGCTGCTTTTCAGCGCGGTGAACACCGCCGTCGTCGCGCTCATCGGCGTGATCTACATGATGGCGCAGGACGGCGAAATGCCGAAGCAACTCGCGAAGCTGAACCGTCACGGCGTGCCCCGGATTCCGCTCTTCGTCGCGGTGGGAATCCCGATCGTCGTGCTCATGGTGACGCAGAAGTTTGAAGCACTTGCCGGTCTCTATGCGATCGGCGTGGTCGGCGCGATCGCGGTCAATCTCGGCTCCTGCACGTTCAACAAACGGCTCGGCCTGCCCTGGTATCAGCGCCTGCTCATGGGCTCGACTTTTCTCGTCCTCACCGCGGTCGAGCTGACGATCGCGAAGACGAAACCGGACGCGCTCTTTTTCGCGATCTGCGTGCTCGGCATCGGTCTCGCGTTGCGCGCTTATTCGCACAAACTCTCCGGCTTAAAAACCGTCACCATGACCCGCGAAGTCGCGGAAATGGTCGCGCCGAATCTGCCCGCGACGATGCAGCCGCGGCTCGAGGAAGGTCAGAAAATCATGGTCGCCGCGCGCGGGATTAATCCAGTGCTGAACTTCGCGCTCGAGGAAGCGCAACTGCGCAAAGCCGTGCTCTGCGTCGTCTATGTGAAGGAAATTTCCGTCTATTTCGCGGGCGCGTCGGCCGCCCTCGGCGCCTCGAAATGGAAAGACGATCCGCACGCGCAGGCGATCATGTCGCTCATGATCAAGGAAGGCGAAGCGCGCGGCGTCTGCGTGCAGCCGATCTACGCGGTGAGCGAGGACACGGCGGCAACGATTCTCGATTTGGCGGCCACGCTGGGGGTCGACTACATCATGCTCGGCGCGTCGCAGCGGCGTTCGCTCGCCGATCTGCTCCGCGGCAGCGTCGCCACCCAGATCGCGCAGAACCTGCCGGAATCGATTCGGCTGATGATCTTCGGCTAAACCCGCCACCGTGAGGCAAGCGCGGCCGCCGCGTTGTCATCCCGAGCGAAGCGAAGCGCAGTCGAGGGATCCCGTCGGGCTTCTGGGAAGCTCCGGAGCGAATCTTTCAAGAAATTCCACGGGATCCCTCGACTTCGCGCCTCCGGCTCCGCTCGCGATGACAACTCATGCGGGTGAGCACAACCCAAACCATGGCGGTCAACCAACCCTGGGTCTTCGCTACGGGGCTTTCCAGAAATTCCACGGGATCCCTCGACTTCGCGCCTCCGGCTCCGCTCGGGATGACAACTTTGCGGCAGACAATTGTAGGGCGACCGCTCCGGTTGCCACGGCTTATCCCTGCAGGCGAAGCGCCCGCCCTACAATCCTTGTCCCCCTAGGGGTGACAAGCGCCGCAGTTCCCTCCAAAGTGGCTGCCATGTCCCGGCCCAAAGTCCTCATCGCTGACCCTATCTCCGAGCGCGGCATCGAAGAACTCCGCGCCGGCGATGCTCTAGAAGTCATCGTCAAAACCGGTTTGCCCGAGAGCGAAATCATCGCGCTCGTCCCGGAATTCAGCGCTATCGTCGTGCGCAGCCAGACGAAAATAGGTTCCTCAGTTCTCCAAGCCGCAACCCGCTTAAAAGTCGTCGGCCGCGCCGGGGTCGGCGTCGATAATGTGGACGTCGAAGCCGCGACCAAGCGCGGCGTCATCGTGATGAACACGCCGGGCGGAAATACCGTTTCCACGGCGGAGCACGCCTTCTCGCTCCTCGTTTCGGTCGCGCGCAAAATCCCGCAGGCGCACGCCAATCTCCAGGCCGGCAAATGGGACCGGAAGAAGTTCGAAGGCACGGAACTTTACGGGAAGTCGTTAGGCATCATCGGCATGGGGCGAATCGGCTCGGAGCTGGGCCGGCGCGCGATCGCCTTCGGGATGCGCGTGCTCGCCTACGATCCGTTCCTCTCCGCGGCGCGCGCGCGCGCGCTCCAGGTGGAGCTCTTCGAGGAAATCGACGAGCTCCTGCCGCATTGCGATTTTCTCACCCTGCACACGCCGCTCACGCCGGAGACGCAGCATCTCATGAATGCGGCGCGGCTCGCGAAAACCAAACGCGGCGTCCGCATCATCAACTGCGCGCGCGGCGGATTGATCGACGAAGCGGCGCTCCTCGAATCGTTAGGCAACGGCCAGGTCGCAGGCGCGGCGCTTGATGTTTTCGAGACGGAACCGCTCCCGGCGGACTCGCCGTTGCGCGGAATTCCGAATCTCATTCTCACTCCGCATTTAGGTGCCTCAACCGCAGAAGCGCAGGAAAGCGTCGGCATCGAAATCGCGCAGGCGATCCGCGCGGCGCTCCTCGAGGGCACGATCCGCAACGCTGTGAACATGCCAAACCTCGACGCGAAAACGCTCGCGATCGTCGGGCCGCATCTGCGTTTCGGCGAGAAGCTCGGGCAGTTTCTCTCGCAGGTTTCGCCGCGGCGGGTCGAGAGTTTGCACATCAACTACAGCGGGAAAGTGAACGAGGTCGACACCACCGCGATCACGCGCTCGATCCTGAAAGGTTTCCTCCGACTCGCAGGCGGTGAGGACGTGAACGAAGTGAACGCACCCGCTTTTGCCGAGGCGCATGGGATCAAAGTGACCGAGTCGCGGCTGAGCGCGCCGGGCGATTACACCGACCTGCTCGAGCTCACGGCGAACGCGGAAGGCAAAACGGTCTCGGTCGCCGGCGCGTTTTTCGGGGCGACGCCGCGGATCGTGAACATCAACGGCCGCCCGCTCGAGGCGCGTCCGCAAGGCGTCGTGCTCGTGCTCGAAAACACCGACCGACCCGGCATGGTCGGGCGAATCGGGACATTGTTAGGCGCGCACGGAGTGAATATCGCGACGATGTCGTTGAGCCGAAACGAAGAGGGCGGCCGCGCACTCACCGTGCTCAATCTCGACACCACGCCGCCGCCGGCGTTGCTCGCGGAAATCAGCGCAAGCGACGACATCCACGCCGCACAGGTCGTGCAGTTGTAGGCGATCGCGCAGCGGGCGCGGAAGCATCGCCCGGTTCGTCATCCCGAGCGAAGCATAGCGGAGTCGAGGGATCCCGCGGAGTTGCCGTGAAGATCCGCTGCGGGGCTTTCCAGAAACGCCACGGGATTCCTCGACTGCGCCCCGCCTCCGCGGGCTTCGCTCGGAATGACCGGGTGCTGGAGATGTCCTCGCCCCGGTCCTTGAACGAGATTCAGCACTGTCCTCGCCTTCGGTATTTTCGTCTTCCGACTGCGGTATTGCCTTTCGACTCCCGGCCGTAGAAACTTGCCGGTGCATGTCGCACGACCCCCTTGAGCTTCGGCATCTGCGCTACTTTCTCGCGGTTGAAGAAGCGGGAAGTTTCAGCCGCGCGGCGGATCGCCTCGGGATTTCGCAGCCGAATGTTTCCCAACAGATGCGCGACCTCGAGGTGTCCCTCCACGTTTCGCTTTTTCAGCGGAAGGGGAGGCGGATTTTGCTCACTGCGAATGGACAGATCTTCGCGAAGCACGCGCGCGCGATTCTCCGGCAGGTCGAAAACGTCCTCCAGGAGATCGCGACCGAGCCCGGCCAGATGCGCGGCTCGCTTCACCTCGGCGTGGTCCCGATTCTAAACTTCGCGCTCATGCCGCAACTGCTCGGAAAATTCGCCACGGAGCATCCCGGGATCAGCCTGAATGTGGAGGAAATTTCCTCGACCGAAATCGAGACTGCACTCGAGGAAGGCCGGATGGATGTCGGCCTCGGTTTCCTTACCCGGCATTCGCCGAATCTCCGCTACGAGCGGCTTTGCACCGATCAGTTCGCGCTCATCGTGCACAAGAGTCATCGCTGGGCGCGACGCCGCGCGGTCGAAGTCTCGGAGCTGCATCAGGAGCGGATTTTGCAATTGCCCGACACGTTCGTGATGCGCCGGATGTCCGATGCGATTTGTCGCGAGCATCAGGTTCGCCCGCGCACGGTCGCGGAGATTAACGCGATCGAGACGCTCCTCCGTTCCCTCGCCCCGCTCAACGCCGCCGCGCTCATGCCGAAGATCGCACTGCACGGCGCGGCGCACCTCACCGCGATTCCGTTGAAGGGGAAAAACCTCGCGCTCGAGATCGGCTTGCTCCGCCTGATTGATTCCGGTGCGAATAACGCGGTCAGCGACTTCACAAAACTGGCGCGCGAGTTCGTGCCGAAGATCATCAAAGACGGCGTGCGGAGCGTCTAGTTATCGTAAGGCGGGCCGGTCCCGCAGTTGTCTCGTGTGCTGGTCGCGCGACGAACATTCCTTAACGCGAAAGTGCCAGGAGAAGGGCGGCTCGTTCGCAAAGTTCGCGACGGTGGAACACCGTCGCCAGCCCACGGCACGTGGGCGCTACCCGGAGCGCCGAGATGCCGCGCAGACCCTTGGAAGGCCTAGCGTTTCGTTAGGCCGCGAATGACCGAGCCGATCACGGCGCCGGCGCCGACCTCGGCGATCTCGCGTTCGCCTGATGAGAGATAAGGCGCGAGGGCGTGCGCAAAGTTCGCCACCGTCATCGTCTGCAACCAGATTCGTCCCGGACCGGTGAGCGCGGCGAGGAAGATGCCGTCGCCGCCGAAGAGCATGTTCCGAATACCCTTGATTCTCGTGATGTCGAAGCGCACGCCCGACTCGAACATCCCGACGTGGCCCGGATGGACGCGCAGGGTTTCGCCCGGCGCGAGGTCGTAGGTGACGATCTCGCCTCCGAGTTCGACGAAGGCCTCGCACTGGCCCTCGAGTTTCTGGAGGATGAAACCGTCGCCGCCGAAGATGCCCGCGCCTAACGACTGTTGAAAGCCAAGGCTCAACTGCACGCCGGGCGTCGCGCAGAGAAAACCGTGGCGATGGATCAGGTAAGTCTGACCGGGCGAAACGTCGACGGGCACGATGTGCCCGGGAAGTTTCGTCGCGAAAGCGACCTTCCCTTCGGTGCCGCGGGCGGTGTATTCGGTCATGAAAAGCGACCCGCCGCCGACCACGCGCTTGAACGCGCCTAACAATCCCCCGCCGCCACCAAACTGTGTCGTGGTTTCGAGCTCGATCGTGCTCGTCATCCAGGAAAGCTCGCCAGAGACCGCAACGATGCTTTCGGAGGGCGCGAGCTGAATTTCCAGCACAGGCATGGTGCTGCCGATGATTTCGTGGTGCATGAGCGGATGTATCCGCCCGAGTCGCAGCCGCGCAATCGGGGGAGACGGCGCGCGCAATTTGTCATCCCGAGCCGGCGAAAGCCGGCTCGGGATGACAACGAAGAAGGTGGCGCGAGCCCGCTCACCCGGACGCCCGCCCATTTCGAAATTCACGCTGCTGTGATAGTCTGACTCCAGATGACTTCGGCCCTTTGGAAAATCGCCGGCAACGTCGTCGATCTTTCCCGCCGCGCGATGATCATGGGCGTGCTCAATGTCACGCCCGACTCGTTCTCCGACGGCGGCGAATTTCTGGCGACCGAAGCCGCCGTGCGCCACGGCATCGCGATGACCCGCGACGGCGCCGATATCATCGACATCGGCGGCGAATCGACACGCCCCGGCGCGAGCCCGGTCGGGCCAGAGGAAGAACTCGACCGCGTCCTGCCGGTCGTGGAGCAACTCGCGCAGACGGCGCAGGTGCGCATTTCCATCGACACCTCGAAGGCATCGGTCGCGCGTGCGACATTGAGAGCGGGGGCGGTTATCATTAACGACGTGACCGGCGGCCGCGGGGACCCGGCGATGTTTGCGCTCGCCGCGGAGACGCGCGCGGCGCTCGTGATCATGCACATGCAAGGGACCCCGCGGACGATGCAGCTCCAGCCGACTTATGACGATGTGGTCGCGGAAGTTGCGGATTTTTTTCGACAGCAATTCGAGCTGGCCATACGGTCAGGGATCGATCCGCAGTGCCTCGCGTTTGATCCCGGTATCGGGTTTGGGAAAACCGTCGCGCAAAACCTCGAGCTCCTCGCGAATCTCGAGCGATTGCGCATCGCGGATCGTCCCCTCGTGGTCGGGGTTTCGCGCAAATCTTTCCTCGGAAAAATTCCGACCACGCCGCTCGGGAAAAGGCACGCGACCGTGGCCCTAACCTCGCTTCTGCGCGAGCGCGGCGCGCAGATTTTGCGGGTGCACGACGTCGCGGAAAACGCGGACGCGCTCCGCACCACGGAGGCGCTTCTCGGCGCGAGCGTGCGATGACGATGCACCAAATCATCGAGATCTTTTTCGACAAATGGAGGAGCGCTTTCGAGATCGTGCTCCTGAGCGTGGTCATCTACTACGGCTATCTCTACTTCCGCGGGACGCGCGGGGCGAAGGTGCTGACCGGGCTCGCGATCGTCTTCCTCACGCTCACGCTCATCTCGCAATTGCTAAACCTGGTCGTGATCAGTTTCATCATTCGCGGCTTCACGGTCTTCATCGCGGTCGCGCTCGTGGTGATTTTTCAGCCGGAATTGCGACGCGGTCTGGCGGCGCTCGGCGGGCATCCGATTTTCTCCCTCACGAGCGAGAAACGCGAAACCGTGCACGACCTTGCGGAGGTGGTGACGCAGCTGGCGAACAAGCAATTCGGCGCGCTCCTCGCGATCGAGCGCGACACGTCGATCAAGGTCTACGAGGAAAGTGGGGTGGTCGTGGACGCGGCTTTCTCGACGGAGTTGTTGCTCACGCTCTTTCACCCGAAATCGGCGCTGCACGATGGCGGTGTGATCGTGCGGGATGGCCGGATTGCGGCCGCGGCCTGCATTTTTCCGGTGAGCCAGCGGGAGACGCTCGATCGCAGCCTCGGTTTGCGGCATCGCGCGGCGCTGGGGATCACGGAGGAATCCGATGCGGTGGCGGTGGTCGTCTCGGAGGAGACGGGCGGGATTTCGATCTGTTACCGGCGGCGGATCGAGCGGAATTTTACCCCGGAATCATTCCGGCAACGGCTCGGGGAAGTGCTGCTCCATCGCAATTATGAAGAAGATGATCCTGAACAATTGGCGAGCGAAAGTGATCTCCCTCCTGCTCGCGACCGCGCTCTGGTACCTCATCAGAAAGAACATAGTAACGACTCCCTTGCCGTCTGAAATGGACGGGCGGCCAGTGGCGGAAGAAGTCCGCTGATCTCCACTTGCACTTACACTTTAACCTTCACTTACACCTGATTATTGAGTGTAAGTGTAAGTTAAAGTGTAGGTGCAAGTAGGGAACGTCAGCGCAGAAAGCGCGCAAGGTTTTCCGCTTCCCACTGCCGCGCCCGGCGATATCGCGGGAAGGCTTGCTCACGGCGATTGAATTCCTCGGTGTGCACGCGGCGGCGGCCGGCGGAGTCGGTCTCTTCCGGCACGACCGAGTGCAGCATCTCGTGGTAGAGCACGTACTCGAGGAACCATTTCGGCACGAACGGCTGGTCGAGCAGCGGATGAATCCGAATCACCCGGTCCTCCTCCTGAATCGAGCCGAAGATGAAAAACTCTTTCGGCCGCTGCCGTCGACGGCGGCCCCAGACGACCCTATAACCGCGGAGGCGTCCGCGAAAATAGCGCGCATTCACCCGATCGAAAATCTCGCGCAGATCGAAACAGCGGCCTTCGTGCTGCAAATGCAGGTGACGCTGCATCGGCAGGGTCGGGCGGGAGAGTTTGCGTTTCGCTTTCTTTTTCGCCATGGCGGTCCATCCGGGGGAAGGGAGGGAAAGTTAGGTTTGCTTTGACCGGCTGACAAGTCGCGGCGTTGAAGGAAACTTCCGAGCGCCTCATAAGTGCCTCAACCTCCGATTGATAGAATTTCAAATCGAAATTCTCCGATTCCTCAACTGGACTTCCGGCCCGCCTTCGCCATCTTACGTTTCCGAGGCGAAAACGCCTCTCGAAATGACCCCATTTCTCCGCAAACTCCTCGGCCTCAACTGGCTCCTGCTCGTGACCATGCTGGCGCTCGCGATTTTCGGCGTAGTCGCGATTTACAGCGCCACCTACATGCGGCACGACCCGGCAGCATCGGAATTTTGGCGGAAACAGGCCAACTGGGTCGCGGTTGGCCTTTTCGCCTTCATCGCGGTGAGCCTCGTCGATTATCGCTGGGTAAAATGGGGCGCACTCCCGATGTATTTCGCGAGTCTGAGCTTTCTCATCCTCACTCGTTTCATCGGCCATAAGGTTTATGGCTCGCGCAGTTGGCTGCAGCTTGGGCCGATTAATTTCCAGCCCGCGCAGCTCGCGGTGGTCGCCGGCATCATGGTGCTGGCGCTATTCCTCAGCCAATTCCGCCAAATGCATCCGATGCTCCGGCTCACGCTGTGCGGCGCGATCGTCGGCGCGCCTTGTCTGCTCATTCTGATGCAGCCCGATCTCGGCGAGACGATGATTTGGGCACCGGTCGTGCTCGCGCTGCTCTACGTCGGCGGGTTGCCCTTGCGCTACCTCATCTGCGTCGTGCTGATGGCGCTGGCCTTTATTCCCATCGCCTACATGGGGCTGAAGCCGTACCAACAAGAGCGGATCACCGCGTTCATCAATCCCGATATCGACCGGCAGGGGTCGGCCTGGGCGATCAATCAATCGCTCATCGCGATCGGGTCGGGCGGGTGGTCGGGCAAGGGCTTCAAGGCGCCGAATACGCAGATCGAGCTCGGCTTTCTCCCCGCGACCGCGGTGCATAACGACTACATTTTTTCCGCGATCGGCGAGCAGTGGGGGTTCATGGGCGGCATCGTCCTCCTGAGTGCGTTCGCGCTCTTGTTGCTGACGTGTCTTTTCGTGGCCTTCACTGCGGGCGACCTCTTCGGGACGCTCCTTGCGATCGGGATTACCGCGCTCATTTTCACGCATATTTTCCAGAACGTCGGGATGACGATCTCGATCCTGCCGATCACCGGTGTGCCGTTGCCGCTGATCAGCTACAGCGGTTCGTTTGCGCTCATGATCATGTTCGGCCTCGGGATCGTGAACAGCGTCTGGGTGCACCGCAAAGTGCCGGTGCGCTGAACAAATAGGTCCCACGAGTCCCATGGGTCCCCATAGGACCTATGCCGCCTTGGGCGTGGACAAACCGCCTGCTTTAGACATATTCCCCGTCCCGATGAACATCCTGATCAATACGCTGCTCGTTTTCGAGGCGCTCGTCGCGCTGCTCATGATGTTCGTGATCCTGATGCAACGGCCGAAAAGCGAAGGCCTCGGCGCGGCGTTCGGCGGCGGCGTCACCGAGAACATCTTCGGCGCGCAGACCACGAACGTCCTGACCACGGCCACGACCTGGCTCGCGAGCATTTTCTTCATCGTCATCCTCGTTCTCTCCGCGCTCTATGCCCACCGCAGCACGGCGAGCTCCGATGTCCGTCGTGAACTCATGAAAACTTCCGCCGGGCAAAAAGCGACGAAGCCGCTCGCACCGAAGGCCGCCGCGCAGACCGCCGCTGCCGACGCGAAGGCGCAGCTCAATCCCGTGCCGAAGGGTGGCGTTCCTGTGGGCCCCGCCTCTTCACCCTCCGCGGCCGACGCGGTGGTGGGTGTTGTCCCGGCCGGCGCACCGGTCGCTCCCGCCGCCAACGTAAGCCCCTCGGCGACGCCCTAACGACTCGGCGCGCCCCCGCCGAATCGGAAGCAGCTCTTGACCGTTTCGCTCGCCCGCTACTTCCGTACTCTGCGCCGCGCGCCGCGCGCCGCCTGGCCGACACTCCTGCACAGATGGATCGAAGCGCGCTTCCGTAAAGGCGCTCCGAGCTCTGCGGAAGTTTGCGTCTTCGCTTCGCTCGACCGCTACGAGCTGCAGTATGCGCGAATGGCAAGTCTGCTCGGCCACGCCGGACGCCATCCGCCGCCCGACGAGGTGGAATTTCTGCGCCGCATGCAGCATCGCCGGCGCGCCTATGACGGGGCGATCGGATTGAGCGACTTCAGTTTTCTCACGGCGGTCGCCAGCATTCTCGGGCCCAGCATGTGATCGAGATCGGTACTTTGCCCGGCTTCTCCACCGCCATCATCGCGGCGGCGATCGCGCGCCGCTCCGAATCGATCGATCATCCCTCCGTCGATACGATCGACGCGCGGGCCGCCTGTTTGATCGATGAAAATCGCCCGACCGGTTTTGAACTGGCGGAGTTGATTCCGGAGCTGGCCTCGATCGTGCGGGTCCATGCGCCGTTCGATTCGCAGGTCGTGAGTAAGCTCGCGGAGCGGGACGAACTTTGGTTTGTGTTCATCGACGCGAATCATTGTCATCCCCATCCGTTGCTCGATTTGCTCCGCTGCGCGCCGCACATCCGGCCGGGCGGCTGGGTCGTCCTGCACGACATCCAGCTCGGCACGAACGGCCGCAACCGCGTCGGCGCTTAGTCAACCTCGCCCTTCGGCGCGGAATTGCTTTACGAGCAGTGGCCGTTCCGCAGGATCAGCGGCGGCAACATCGGCGCGGTGCAGCTTCCCAATGACCGCAGTCATCTGATTCCTTTCGCGCTTCGCCTGATGTCGTTGCCCTTCGAGATTTCCGGGCCGGCCGCGTTGCGTATCCGGAGCGCGCTGCTCGAAAGTCTCGCCCGGCTTGCCTGAGCTGAGAATCGCGCCGCGCCGCGGGTCGCAGCGTTGACCTTTCGCCTCGAGTCGCTAGCCTCCCGCATGGTTGCTGACTCGATCGATCGCCTGCGCGCGGCCGTGCGCGATGTGCCAAATTTTCCGAAACACGGGGTTATTTTCAAGGACATCACGCCGGTCCTGGTGGATGCGGATTTGTTCCGCGAATCGATCGATTGTTTTCTCGAAAGGTGCCGGCTGCTCGAGATCGATAAGGTGGTCGGGATCGACGCGCGTGGTTTCCTTTTCGGCGCGGCGGTGGCCTACGCGCTCGGGGTCGGTTTCGTGCCGATCCGGAAGAAGGGTAAGTTGCCGTTCAAAACCGAGAGCGCCGCTTACTCGCTTGAATACGGCGACGCGGAAATGGAGATGCACATCGACAGCATCAACCCCGGCGAAAAGATCGTGCTGATCGACGATCTGCTCGCGACCGGCGGGACTTCAGCGGCCGCGGCGGCGCTGATACGCAAAGCGGGCGGGAACCTGCTCGAAGCGCAGTTCCTGATCGAGCTCGAATTCCTCGACGGCCGCCCGAAGCTAGAGCCGACACCGGTCGTTTCCTTCCTCAAATACTAGACAGGATGAACAGGATTTTCAGGATTAGGGATTCCCGTAATCCTGCTTAATCCTGTAAATCCTGTCTGTCTCCCTCTTCAGCGCTTCCCGTTCTGCACAGAAAGTTCCCAGCGGTAGCCATCGGGATCGCGGAACCAGATGCCCATGTGCTTCGAGCCGGGCGCTTCCGGCCCGATTTCTTTGCCGGGATCTTCGACTTTCACCTTCTGCTTCTTCAGGTGCGCGAGCGCCTTCTTCAGCGCGGCGAGGTTCTGGAGATGGAATGACATGTGCCCGAAGGTCTTTGGTCGGGCCTTCCCCTTGTGCAGCGCGATGGTGACGTTCTTGTTTCCGACCGCAATACCGTCCTCAAACTCGAACTGCTTCTGGAATCCGAGCGCTTTCTCGAACCACTTCGCGCTCTTCTTCGGTGAGTGCACCGAGAGCCCGAAATGACCGACCGTGCCGACGGTGAATGGAGCTTTCATGCCGCTACCATAGCCCGGCTTTGGACGGGATTAACAGGATTTACAGGATGAGAAAAAAACAACCGACCCGCTCTCTCCCCATCATGTAAATCCTGTTAATCCTGTCTGATTCTTACCCATGGCAGCTACAACCCGTGCCGCACCCTTCACTCCCGGCGATCACTTCCACGCCAATCTCCTGGAGCGCGAGCTGGTCGTGAATCATCGTGAGTAGATCGAACGCGCGCCCTTCCGGCACGGTGGCGCAGCGCACTTCGATCCGCGCTTTTTTCCCGGCTAACTCCGGATGCGCCTCGGCCAGTTCGCCATCGAGGAGGAAGGAAACGTAGGCGTTGAATTTTTCCTGTAACTGAAACAGTTGCAGATCGGAATCGTCCCACGGCCGCTCCTCGAACATCGCGAGCACGACCTCGTCGCTCCGGGTGTCGTGCGCGAAAAAATCGATCACGCCGGTCTGCGCGACGCCGCCAGGTTTGGGAGTTTCGTTCGCCATCAGGAGCGGAAGCTTCCAGCTTGCTTATCGCCACGCAAGCCGGAAGCGTCTCTCATGATGCGTCGCTTGTTCGCTTGCGGTCTTCTCCTCCTTTGCCTGGCAGATGCGCGGGCGCAATTCGCGCCCGGCTTCGTCCAGAACAGCAGCTATTGGAACGACGGCAAAGCCGAGTTCGACCTCTACGACGCGCAACTCGTGCGCGAAGGCGAGCCGCGCGCGACCGAGGTGCTGCATATTTTAGTGCGCGAACCGTTCGACCTCCAGCAGATGGTGAAGCCCGATTCCTGGGATCATCGCGGCGTCGTGCAAGTACTGAAGATGAACCAGATTCTCTCCGCGCCGACCGGCCTCTACGTCGTGCACCAGATGCACTCAAACTTCTGGCGAGCCGATAACTCGCGCCTCGCGAAATTCAGCCTAACGAGCAACGACAGTTGCGGGAACAGCTTCCAGGAAGGCCGGCGCAGCGGCGAACAGTTTACCCACATCTGGCACACCTACTGGGACGGCATGGCCGACGGCAGCGAGCAGGTCACGCTCCCGGAGAACGGCTTTTTCTACGACGAACTCCCGCTCCGCGTGCGCACGATCGATTTCACCAAACTGCAGGGCGCCTTCGAGATTCAGCTCGCGCCCACCGTCATCAGCTCGCGCAGAACCGCGTTCGTCTGGAAGCCGGCGCAGGTCCGTTATGAGACCGGCGAGAAGTTCATCGACGTCACGGTGGAACACGCCGGCGGGCGGGATCAATTCGTGCTCGACCGCGACTTCCCCCACCTCCTCCGTGAATGGACCGCAGCCGACGGCAGCCACCTGAAACTGAAACGCACGTTGAAGGTGGCCTATTGGAAATACAGCAAGAACGGCGACCGCGAACGCGCGCTCAAAGACCCGATGCTGCGCCCGCCGGATTAATTCAATTGCCGTCATCCCGAGCGGAGCGCAGCGCAGCCGAGGATCCCGCCGAGTTTCCTTGCACCGAAGCCGCAGGAATCTTGCGCCGCGGAGCTTCACAGCAGCGATTCGGGATCCCTCGACTGCGCTGCGCTCCGCTCTGGATGACAAAGAAATTGCCGCTCTCCTCACCGCTCGTAGGTTCCCAAGTGGCGAAAAAGAAGTCCAAAAAGAGCCTCACCCTCCTCGGCAAAAGCGAAACCAAGGTCCCGACCACGCCCTCCGCGAAAATCCTCGAGACCTTCCCCAACCCCGCCGATCGTCCCTACCGGATTCAGTTTCACTCCGCGGATTTTACTTCCCTCTGCCCGATCACCCGCCAGGCCGATTTCGCGGAGATCACAATCGATTATGTGCCGGACGAGCGCTGTCTCGAGACGAAGTCGCTGAAGTTTTACCTCGCCTCTTATCGCAACGAAAAGGCCTTCAACGAAAAGGTGACGAATCGCATTCTCAACGATCTCGTCCGCGCCTGCGCGCCGCGGAAGATGCTGATCAAGGCTGAGTTCGCCTCGCGCGGCGGCATCGCGCTCACGGTCACGGCGATGTTCCCCGACGCGGAGGAATGAAGCGCGCCGTCGTTCTCCTCAGCGGCGGTCTCGATTCTGCGACGACGCTGGCGATCGCGCGCGCGGGGGAGTTCGCGGTTTACGCGCTCTCCTTCCGCTACGGTCAACGTCACGCCCTGGAACTCGCGGCGGCCACGCGCGTCGCGCAGTCGTTAGGTGCGAAGGAACACCGCATCGCCGAAATCGATCTCCGCCTCTTCGGCGGCTCCGCTTTGACCGACGAAATCGCGGTGCCGAAAAATCGCGGGGCCGACGAAATGGAAAGCGGCATCCCGATCACCTACGTCCCGGCGCGCAACACCATCTTTCTTTCCTACGCGCTGGCCTGGGCTGAGGTCCTCGGCGCGACTGATATTTTCATCGGCGTGAATGCGGTCGATTACAGCGGCTACCCGGATTGTCGCCCGGAGTTCATCAAAGCCGTCGAGACGCTGGCGAATCTCGCGACCAAGGCCGGCGTGGAAGGCGCGCGGTTCCGCGTCCACACGCCGCTCATTAGCCTAACGAAAGCGGAAATCATCCGGCGCGGGATTGGGCTCGACGTCGACTACTCCCTCACGCACAGCTGCTATGATCCGACGCCCGCGGGCCTCGCCTGCGGCGCCTGCGATTCCTGCCAGCTGCGTCGCAAAGGATTCCAGGAAGCCGGACTCGAAGACCCCATCGCCTACGCCGCATGAACCTGCGCGACCACCTGCAAATGTTCGTCCTCACGAAACAGGAGCAGCGCACGATCGCGTTTGTCATCCTCATTCTCATACTCGGTCTGGCGACAAGGCACTACCGCATGACGCACCCGCCGCCGCTGGTGCCTAACGAACACGCTACGTCGTCAGCTTCTCCGCCCGGGTAGCGCCCACGTTTCGTGGGCTGGTCGCGGCATTCTGCCGCGACGAACTTTCCGAACGACGTGAGCGTCACGTGGGAGCGAACCGCAAGGAAAGTTCGCGACGGTGGAACACCGTCGCCAGCCCACGGAACGTGGGCGCTACCCGGAGAAACCAGCGAGCGATTAATTCCCGCCTGTGGCCAAGCCTGGGATCCGCCCGTAGCCGACGAAGCGCGGATGGCGCCCCGAAGTTGCTGCCTTCTTCGAGGACGAAGTCTTGAAATCGAACACGCTCACGCCAAACATCCGCTTGCCTTCGAAGGTGCGCCCGTCGCTCGCGCCGAGCATGAGCGGCTTGCCGGTTTCTTTGTTCACGCCCAGATAAATCATGGTGTGCGTGACCGGCGGATCTTTTTCAACGTCGTAAGTGCCAGTCCAAAAAAGCAGGTCGCCGGGTTTTAGTTCATCAAGCTCGAATGAGTCGAGCTCGTTGCTCAGCACGGCGCGGAAGTTGCCCGCTTTTCGGACCCAGACGTATTGGCCGCTGGCGTCACGGGGCACGTCTTTCGCCCCGTTCTCGCGCAGGACGTAGTAGATGAATCCGGAACAATCGAGACCGCCCTCCTTCGGATCTGCGGAGCCGTAGGTGTATTTCAAATCCTGATTCGTTAAGCCAAGCGCGGTGTCGAGAACCTTGCGAATCTCCGGCGCGTTTTCGTCGTAACCCTTGATCTCGCCCGACGAAATCGTCGCCACCGTCGACACCTTTTCCGGCGAAGCACTGGCCGTCGGCGACGGCGTTTCTTCCGGGGTCGGCGTGGGCGTGGGCGAAGGGGTTTCGGTCGGAGTTGGAGTCGGCGTCTCGGTCGCGGTCGGCGTGGGGGTCGCGGTCGGCGGCGGCGATTTTTTCTTCTTCCGTTTCGGCGTGGCCGTCGGTGACGGAGTTGGCGTCGGCCTCGGCGTGCTCTTCTTTTTCGTCGTCGAGCGTTTCTTGCTCCGGCGATGCGGGGTTGGCGTCGGCGTGGGCGTCGTGAAGACTTTCTCGAGCGACTTCCCGATCTTATCGCCTAACGACGGCTCTTCCGCGCGCAGCCCCGAGAGCGGGAGCAGACTGGCGATGAGCAGGAGAACGAAACGCCGCACGAGAAAATCAGGCGCCGATCTGCTGGAGGATCGCCTTGTTCATTTTGATTCCGGCTTCCATGTTTTCGATCGGGAAGTTTTCGTTCGGCGAATGCGCGCGGCAATCCGCGAGCGCGAGGCCGATGAGCAATGTCTCGACGCCGAGGATGTCGCGGAACGAAGAGACGATCGGGATGCTGCCGCCCTCACGAATGAGCGCGACCTCGGCACCGAAAGCCTCTTTCAACGCTACCTGGGCGGATTCGCCCACGGCGGAGTGCGGATCGGTCAGATACCAGGGGCCGCTGTGCCCATCGACGATCTCCATGTTCACGCCCGCGGGCAGATGTTTCTCGAGATGTTTGTGCGCGAGCTTGAGAATCTTATCGCCGTCCTGATTCGGGACGAGGCGGAAGGTGATCTTGGCCATCGCCTGGCTCGCGATCACGGTTTTAGTGCCTTTGCCCTGGTAGCCGCCGCCGATGCCGTTGATCTCCGCGGTCGGGCGCGCCCAGATGCGCTCGAGGGTGCTAAAACCTTCCTCACCGTAGAGTGCCGGCGAGCCGGTCTCGTCGAGAATTTCCTTGTCGCCATCGATCGGCAACTTCCGCCACGCCTCTCGCTCCCAATCCTCCAGCGGCTTGACGTCGTCGTAAAAACCTTCGATCGCGACGTGCCCATTTTCGTCGTGCAAAGTCGCAAGCAACTGCGCCAGTGCGGTGATCGGGTTTGCGACCGCGCCGCCGAAAACGCCCGAGTGCAGATCCATCTTCGAGGCGGTGATCTTGAGCTCAAGCGCGGTCACGCCACGGAGTCCGTAGCTCAGGGTCGGCACCCCGCGCGCGATCATTCCGGTATCGGAAACGAGCGCGACATCGCAGGCCAGGGCGTCGCGATTCTCCTTCAGAAAACCGGGAAGATTACCACTCCCGATCTCTTCTTCGCCCTCGATCACGAGGTGCAGGTTCACAGGGAGGTCGCCCTTCTCTTTCATCGTCTCCGCGATGCCGAGGATGTGAGCGAAGATCTGGCCTTTGTTGTCGGTCGCGCCCCGGGCGAAGACAAAACCGTTTTTCAAAACCGGATCAAACGGCGGCGAATCCCAGAGCTCGAGCGGATCGGGCGGCTGCACGTCGTAGTGCCCATAGAGCATGACCGTTTTACGACCTTTTTGATGTTTGTTTTTTGCCCAGACGATCGGGTGGCCCGCCGTGGAGACGAGTTTCGTTTCGAGGCCGATGCCGGTCAGTTTTTCGACCAGCCAATGCGCGCATTCGCCGACATTTTCGCTGTAGCTGTCATCGGTCGAGATGCTGGGGAAACGGAGAAACGTGAAGTAGTCGTCGAGATAGTCCTGGCGCATGACGAGGAAGTTAGTGCGCGCGCGCGGTGTTGTCATCCCGAGCGGAGCCGCAGGCGAAGTCGAGGGATCCCGTCGAATCGCTGGGAAGAGTGGCATCGGGGCTGCACGGAAGCCCGACGGGATCCCTCGACTGCGCTGCGCTTCGCTCGGGATGACAGCGGTGGTAGAGTTCGCTTATGAAATATCGCGCCCTGATTCTGCTGGTTCTCTTCTCGTTAGGTACGAGCGTATCGCTGCACGCGCAGATCGATCGAATCACCGGGAAAACCTGGGCGACGCGCTCGGAAGTGTTGGCGCGACATGGGATGGTTTGCACGAGCGTGCCGGCGGCGACACAGGTCGGGCTCGACGTGTTGAAACGCGGTGGGAGCGCGGTCGACGCCGCGATCGCGGCAAACGCGACGCTCGGCCTGATGGAGCCGGTCTCGAACGGTATCGGCGGCGATCTTTTCGCGATCGTTTACAGCGCGAAAGAGCACAAACTTTACGGCCTCAATGGGAGCGGTCGTTCGCCGCGCGGGCTCAGCTATGAGCAGGTAAAAAGCGAGCTGGAGAAGCTGCACCGCGAGTATCTGCCGCCGACGGGGATGCTGCCGATTAGCGTTCCCGGCACCGTCGACGCCTGGGCGGAGCTGCACAAAAAATTTGGGAAGCTGTCGTTAGGCGACGATCTCTCGGGCGCGATTCATTACGCGGAGGAAGGTTTCCCGGTCACGGAATTGATCGCGTTTTATTGGGGAAAAAGCATCCCGCTCTTCAAGGGGATGCCCGGGGCTTACCTCGAGACTTACACGCTCGATGGCCAAGGCCGCGCGCCAGCCAAGGGCGACATCTTTAAGAATCCGGCGCTCGCCAGCACTCTGCGTTTGATCGGCGAGAAAGGGCGCGACGTTTATTACCAAGGCGAGATCGCGGACAAGATCGACGCGTTCATGCAGGCGAACGGCGGCTACCTGCGGAAAGCCGATTTCGAGCAGCACAAATCGGAATGGGTCGAGCCGGTGTCCGTGAATTATCGCGGCTACGACGTCTACGAGCTGCCGCCGAATGGCCAGGGTCTCGCCACCCTCGAGATGCTGACGTTGCTCGACGGTTTCGATCTGAAAAAGTGGGGCTTTAATTCCCCGGAAACGCTCCACGCGATGGTCGAAGCGAAGAAGCTCGCCTTCGCCGATCGCGCGAAATATTACGCCGATCCCGATTTCACGAAGGCGCCGATCGCCGGTCTCATCTCGAAAAAATACGCCGACGAACGCCGCAAATTAATCGACCCCGACCATGCCGCGAAAAGCGTCGACGCGGGCAACCCGTCGTTAGGTGAGAGCGACACGATCTACCTGTGCACTGCCGACGACGAGGGCAACATGGTCAGCCTCATCCAGAGCAACTTCCGCGGCATGGGCAGCGGCATCGTGGTCCCGGGACTCGGCTTCATGTTCCAGGATCGCGGCCAGCTTTTCTCGATGGAACCGGGCAGCGCGAATGTTTACGCGCCGGGCAAACGGCCGTTCCACACGATTATTCCAGGCTTCGTGATGAAGGAGCAGAAGCCATGGCTCGCGTTCGGCGTGATGGGCGGCGACATGCAGCCGCAGGGCCACGTCGAGGTGCTCACGAACATGATCGATTTCGGCATGAACCTGCAGGAAGCCGGCGACGCTTCGCGCTGGCAGCACGAAGGCGATAACGAACCAACCGGCGAAAAGATGACGCCCACCGGCGGCTACGTTGAAGTGGAAAGCGGGGTCCCCTACGAGATCGTGCGCGCGTTGAAAATGAAAGGGCACGACGTGCGTTACGACGTCGGCGGGTATGGCGGTTATCAGGCCATCAAGGTGGAGCTCCACGACGGGCAACGCGTTTATGTCGGCGCGAGCGAGAGCCGCAAGGACGGCGCCGCCGCTGGGTACTGATGGCGCGGCTTTAGACCTCCATGTTTTCGCCAAGCAAATTTAGGTAATTCGAGGTTGCCAGCAGCGCGGGAGAACCGCTAAAAGACGACCGCTCCACGCAATCCGCCGCCTTCGAATCTGGCCAGCTTAAAATGCCCAAAACATTGATCGGAATCTCGATCCTTCTGTTGGCTTTGTCGCTCGTCTTCGGGTTCCTGAACACGAACAAGGTGAAGACCCTGCGCGACGAGGTCGCCACGACGGCTTCGGCGCGCTACGTCGCCAACCAGAGCCAGGCCACGAGTGAGAAAAATCTCAAGGCGCGCGAGAAAGAGCTTAACGACGTCAAAACCAAAATGGCCGAGGTCGAGGCGAAGGTGCAAAGCGCTGAGACGGAGCTGAGCAAAGCGCAGAGCGAGAAGGCCGAGGTCGAAGCCAAGATCCAGGCTGACGAAGCGCAGATCGCGGATCTGCAGAAACAGGTCGCCACGGTCGTCGCCGGCGCGGGTGGCGGGAATGGCGAAATCCCCGGCGCGCCTAACGATGTCCAGGCCCAGCTGGAAGACATGAAGAAGCAGCTCGAAGCCGCCGAGCAGGAAAACGCCATTCTTGGCGACAAAGTTAAATCCGCGCACGACCAGGTCACGGCGATGCAAGAGAACAAAAAGCGGCGTGACGCCGGCTCGAACACCCCGGGCGTGCACGGCACCGTCCTCGCCGTGAATCAGGCTTACAACTTCGTCGTGCTCGGCATCGGCGACCGCCAGGGCGTGGTCCCAAATTCCGAGATGCTTGTTCTCCGCGACGGCGCGCTCGTCGGCAAAATCCGCATCTCGACGGTTGAACCGACGACCTCCATCGGCGATATCGTCACCAGCAGCCTCCCGCGGGGTGTGGAGGTGCAGCCCGGAGATACCGTTGTCTATGCTGGAAACACCAATTCTTAAACGCCGGCACGCGCGCTGGCTGGCGATCGCTTTGCTCGGCGCTGCGGCCGCGCTTTCTTCCTGCGCCTCACAGAGACCGACCACCGCTCTCGTCTCCGATCCGGATGCGGGGCATGAATCCGCCATTCCCTGGAATCGACCGGCGAACTGGGAAGGTCGCGGCAACATCCCGAACAGCGCCGGCGGCCGCACCGATGGTTTCGACACCAGCGGCAACGGCGGGACCGGCGGTTACTAGCCGCGCGGCGGCGCAGCCTAACGACCAGTTTTAGACAGGATTTACAAGATTATCAGGATTAGGAAGCGCAGCGCGCCGCTTCTTTCTTCATCTTGTTAATCCTGTCCAAAAACCTCCTCAGCAATCCCCGGATCGATCCGTCAGATCCGGAATCCGACCGGGATCACCGCATCTTTCGGCACCTCTACAATCGGCGCCGCCGCCTAACGACCAGTTTTAGACAGGATTTACAAGATTATCAGGATTGGGAAGAGCAGCGCGGCCGCTTCTTTCTTCATCCTGTGAATCCTGTCCAAAGACCTCCTCAGCAACCCCCAGACCGATCCGTCAGATCGGAATCCGACCGGGATCACCGCATCTTTCGGCACCTCTACAATCCCGTCGCGGCTTCGATCTCTTCGACGCCGGCGCCGCCGGTGGCACCGGCGGTTACTAGCCGCGCCTCCGGAGCCTGACAAATAGCTTTTAGACAGGATTAACAAGAGTGTCAGGATTGGGAAAAAGCAGCGCGGCCGCTTCTTTCTTCGTCCTGTTAATCCTGTAAATCCTGTCCCAAAACATCCCCAGCAACACCCAGACCGATCCGTCAGATCCAGAATCCGACCGGGATGACTGCGTCTTTCGGCACCACCACGATCCCGTCACGGATGTAATAATTCTCCGCGTCGACGTGATTCGGTTTTCCTTCCGGGGTGATCACGACGCCGTCGCCGATGCGCGCGTTTTTGTCGATAATCGCGCGGTCGATCACGCAATTGCGCCCGATCCCAATCGGCGGCACCCCCGCGCGCTCCGTTTCCCGGTCGGTCTCGAAATGGTCGCCGCCCATGATGACGCTATTTCGAATCGTCGCGCCGCTCCGGATGATGCTGCGCACGCCGATCACGCTCCGCTCGATGTGCGCGTCGGAGATGATGCAGCCGTCGGAGATGATCGCCTGTCGCAAGGTGGCGCCGTTAATTTTACTGCCGGGCAAAAAGCGCGGGTGGGTGTAGATCGGCGCCTGCGCGTCGAAGAAGCTGTAGTTCGGCACGGCGTCCGTGAGGTCGAGGTTCGCTTCGTAGAACGCCCGGATCGTGCCGATATCCTCCCAGTAGCCCTTGAAGATGAAGACGTTTACGTGCCGCTCGTTGATCGCCTTCGGGATCACGTGTTTCCCGAAATCGTCGAGATCGCCCTCGAGGCAGTCGATCAGGACCTGGCGGTTGAACACATAAATGCCCATCGAGGCCTGGAAAAGTTCTTCCGACGCATCGCTCCCGATCGATTCCAGCAACTCTGGATCGAGCTTGAATTCATCCTGCACCTTCGGGTCTTTCGGCTTCTCGATGAACCGCGTGACGCGTCGATCCGGGCCGCTGAGCATGAGGCCGAAATTGCAGGCGGCCTCCCGTTTTACCGGCGTCGTCGCGAGCGTGATATCGGCGCCGGAGCGAATGTGCTCATGGAGCAGCACGCGAAAATCCATCCGGTAAAGCTGATCGCCGCTGAGGATGAGGAAATATTCGTAAGGCTGCTCGAGGAAGTAGCGCAGATTCTGGCGGACGGCGTCGGCCGTGCCCTGATACCACTCCGAGCCTTCCGGCGTCTGCTGCGCGGCGAGAATATCGACAAAGCTGCGCGAGAAGTTATCGAACTTGAAGCTCGCCTGGATATGGCGATGCAGCGACATGCTGTTGAACTGGGTGAGGAGGTAAATGGAGCGCAGCCCGGAGTTGAGGCAGTTGCTGATCGGGATATCGACGAGGCGATATTTGCCCCCAAGCGGCACCGCCGGTTTCGAGCGGTCTTTTGTGAGCGGAAAAAGTCTCGTCCCCGCTCCGCCGCCCATGATGATGCTGAGCGTGCGCTGGGTCGTACCCGGCGGGAGAGAAGGAGTCTGCGGCATGGCTGAAGACCAAGAGTGAATCGGATCGGGAGATTTGCGAGCCGTATTCTGCGGGCGC
>JBBSUP010000040.1:0-27416 GCA_038234295.1 Chthoniobacterales bacterium | reverse complement strand
TGTTCAATCCCGCATTGAACGAAGCCGACATCCCGAATTATCTGCAGTCTCATATCGTCACCGACGAGACCGTGCCGATTCAGACGCGGATGCGCTCTTGGATTGATTCCAACTGCTCGCAGTGTCACCGGCCGGGCGGCTACGGACCGGGTTACGACGCGCGTTTTTACACGCCGCTCGCCGCGCAGAATCTCATCAATACCTATGTGAAGTTCCGCGACGTCCCGGGCTCACTCCTTTATCAGCGCGACGACGCGCTCGACGCGACGAAAATGCCGCCGCTCGCTAAGAATCGCGTCCACGAAGAGGCGATGGCCGTGCTCCGGCAATGGATCGCGAGCCCGCTCGAGATTCTCTCGGTCTATCTCTATCTCGACGACAGCCACCTCGTGGTGCGGTTCAACAGTAAGGTCGATCCCGAGACCGGACTCGATGCTTCGCACTACGCGCTCGATGGCGCCGCGACGATTTTCAGCGCCGTCTTCGGCGCGGAGGACGACACCATTATCCTCACGACCTCGCCGCTCTCGCCGGATCAGAGTTACCACCTCACGACGAACGACGTCCAGGATACCGCGCCGTCCGCGAATACGATCTGGCCGGGATCGCAGTTTAGTTTCACCGCGAATTTCTCGCCCGACCCGAGCGTGAAGTGGCTCGCGAACGTCTCGACCCGTGTCGTCGTCGGCGCGGGGGATGATGCGGTCATCGCTGGCTTTATCGCCCAGGGCACCTCCGCTAAGCGCATCCTCGTGCGCGGGCTCGGACCGTCGCTCGCGGAGCAGGGCGTCACCGGCGTGCTCGCTGATCCTGTGCTCGAGCTTTACGATGGCGCCGGCACTCTCATCGCGACGAACGACAACTGGATGGACAACGCCAACCAGCAGGAAATCATCGACACCCGCATTGCGCCGACTTCCGAGAACGAGTCCGTCATTCTCCTGAAACTGCCCGCGACGGCCCAGGGCGCGGACTACACGGCAGTCATGCGCGGAGCCGGTGATGCGACTGGCGTTGGCCTGATCGAAGTCTACGACCTCGATGCTGGCCTCGGCCCGAACCTGCTCAACATCTCTACGCGCGGTCGCGTCGAGACCGCGGATCGCGTCATGATCGGCGGCGTTATCGTCCGCGGAACGCAGCCGCAGAAAGTGATCGCGCGCGCGCTCGGGCCTTCGCTTCCGGTGACCGGCAACCTGTCCGATCCGACGCTGGAATTACGCGATGAAAACGGCGCGCTGCTCCAGAGCAACGACAACTGGCGCTCCGCCCAGGAAGCGGAAATCATCGCGAGCCAGTTGCCGCCGACCGACGACAAGGAAGCTGCGCTCATCGCCACGCTCGGGCCCGCGTCTTACACCGCGATCGTCCGCGGCGCGGATGGAGCCATCGGGATAGCGCTCGTCGAGATCTATGCGTTGCCGTAGGCTCCGAGCTTGAGCGCCATCCAGCCGATCGTCATCGCGTCGGGTAACGGCAACCGTTACCGCAATGGCGGCGACCTCACCTGCGTCGAAAAGGCGTTCGCGGAGATCGCCCGCGGCGCCGATGTGCTCGACGCCGTCATCGCCGGCGTGAACATTCTCGAGCTCGACCCCGAGGAAACCAGCGTCGGCTACGGCAGTTTGCCTAATGAAGAGGGCGTCCTTCAACTCGACGCCTCCTGCATGCACGGACCGACGAAACGCGCCGGAGCGGTCGCCGCGCTCGAAGGCGTGCGCCGGCCTTCCCTCGTCGCGCAGGCCGTCATGGAAAAAGCGGGACATCATCTGCTCGCCGGGCAGGGCGCGCAGGATTTCGCGCGCGCCCAAGGCTTCGAAATCGAGGACGACCTCAACTCGGAAAATTCGCGGGAGCTTTACCGGGAATGGCAGCGGCGTGTTGCTGCTTCCGGCGCACTCGATCCGACCGCGCGCCGCGCAGCGGGCCAACGTGTCCTCGCGGAGTTTGTCGCCGAAGGTCGGATCGATCCTTTGCATATCCACGGCACGATTAATTGCAACGGCCTCAACGCCCGTGGCGAAATTAGCGGCGTCACCACTACGAGCGGGACCGCCTGGAAACTGCCCGGCCGCGTTGGCGACTCGCCGATCTTCGGCGCGGGTCTCTACGTCGACGGCGAAGTCGGCGCCGCCGGTTCGACTGGTCGCGGCGAATCCAATCTTTTCAGCCTCTCGTCGTTCCTCGTCGTCGAGAACATGCGCCGCGGAATGCATCCGCAGGATGCCGGCCTCGACGCGCTCCGGCGTGTCGTTCACAACACCGTCGATCCGCTACTCCGGAAAGCGCGCGGGCTCCCGAATTTCGGGCTCAACCTTTACGCGCTCAATGCGCGCGGCGAATACGCGGGCGTGTCGCTTTACGCCGGCGCGCACTTTGCCCTCTGCACAGAGCGCGGCGCGGAGACGCTGCCCTGCACGCCGCTCCTTGACGGACGCGCGGACGACTGAAGACTCGTTAGCCGGACAGCTGTAGACGTTTCGCTCTGCGAAACGCGGGTATCGATCTGACCACGGAGCCAACCCCCGCGCTTCGCAGAGCGAAGCGTCTACAGCGGTGCGCCGAAGGGTGACGGTCGTTAGGCGTCCAAGAACTCCGTCATTCCGAGCGGATCCCGCAAACGCGGGAGCAGTCGAGGAATCCCGTGGAGTGAGCTAAATGGTGTCGCCTCGGGTTTCCTCGACTACGCCTTCGGCTCCGCTCGGAATGACACGGCTTCTTAAACCGGCTGCCGCCGGCTGATCACCTGGGTGGTCTGCCGGACCTTGAAGATGCTATTTTCCGGCAGTACCCCGCGGAAATTCGTCCCCGGATAAATGATGCAGTCGCGCCCGATGATCGACCCGGGATTGAGCACCGCGTTACAACCGATCTCGCTCCGGTTGCCGATGATCGCGCCGAACTTCTTCAATCCCGTCGCGATCAAGCCGTCGGTCGCGAGTACGGAAATCTCCGCGTGATCGAGCTTCACATTCGACAAAATCACCCCCGCGCCGAGATGCGCGCGATAGCCGAGAATCGAATCGCCGACGTAGCTAAAATGCGGCACCTGCACTTCGTCGAAGAGGATGCAGTTCTTGAACTCGCACGAGTTTCCCATCACCACGCCGTTGCCGACGATGACGTTCTCACGCACGTAACAACCGCTCCGGATGTGGCAGTTTTCGCCGATCCAAGCCGGGCCTTTCAGCATCGCGCCCTGCTCAACGATCGTGCCTTTGCCGATGAAAACGGAGCTGCTGATAAACGGTTTCCCGACCAGCTCGCCGAGGATCGCAGGCTTGAGCCGAAACTTTAGGTAACTCGGGATCTGCTTCAGCGCTTCCCACGCGTACTTCTCCGGTTCGAATAGTTTCGAGTGCGCCGTGTGTCCGAGTTCGAAAAATTCCGCGGCGGTAAACATGTTCGTTAGGCGCCCGCTTTCGGCGTCACTACTTGTCCATCTTTCGTGTCGCGCGCTTCCCAGCCGAGCTCGGCGAGTTGATCGCGAATTTCGTCGCTCTTTTTCCAATCGCGCGCCATCCGCGCCTGCGCGCGCGCTTCCGCGAGCTCGATGATTTCCGGCGACGGTTTCGTTTCCGTCGCTTCAAGCGCGAGGACGCTGTCGATCCGCGCCCACCACTCGAGCCAGGCGAGCGCGCGCGTGGAATCCATCCCACCATCGAGCTCGCGATTGCTCTCGCGGATCTGGTCGAAGAGATGACCGAGCGCCGCGGAAATGTTGAGATCGTCGTCGAGCGCCTCGGCAAACTTGTCGTCCTCGATCGTCTTCGCCTGATGCAGTTGCCGCTCGCCGGCGCGCGCGGCTTCCCAGAGCCGGCGGAGCCATTCATCGAGCCGCGCGAGCGACTGCCGCGCTTCCTCCAGGCCTTCGAAGGTGAAATTCAACTGTGCGCGATAGTGCACGCGGAGCAGGGCGTAACGCACCTCGCGGCCGGTGTAGCCTTTCTCGATCAGGTCGGGCAGCACGTAAAAGTTGCCTAACGACTTCGACATTTTCTGCCCTTCTACGAGCAGGTGCGCGCAATGCAGCCAGTAGCGCACAAAGGGCGCGAGCCCGCTGCACCCTTCCGACTGCGCGATCTCCGCTTCGTGGTGCGGGAAGATGTTGTCGACCCCGCCGCAATGGATATCGAGCTGGTCGCCTAGCAATGACATCGACATCGCGCTGCACTCGATGTGCCAACCCGGCCGGCCGCGTCCCCACGGGCTTTCCCACCCGACGTCGCCGTCCTCTTCGTCCCACGACTTCCAGAGCGCGAAATCACCGACGTGTTCCTTGTCGTATTCGTCGTTCTTCACCCGGCCGGTCGGTTTCAATTCCGCGAGATCGAAGTGCGCGAGTTCACCGTACTTCGGGAAGCGATTGATCCGATAATAAACCGACTTGTCGTCCGCTTGGTAAGCGAGTTCGCGCGTGATCAGCGTCTCGATCATCGCGATCATCGCCTTGATGTAGCGATCCTCAGTCGCCGCCGGAAACGCCGCCGCCATCTTGATTTGCAACGTCTCGAGATCATCGAAGAAGGCTTCTTTGAAGGGCGCAGTGAATTCCGCGAGCGGTAGCTTTTCCGCGCGACTGCCGCGAATGGTTTTGTCGTCGACGTCGGTCAGGTTCATCACCCGATGCACTTCGTAACCGCGCAGTTCGAGATGCCGCTGGAGCAGATCTTCGAAAACGTAAGCGCGGAAGTTGCCGATGTGCGCGTGGCTGTAAACGGTCGGACCGCAGGTGTACATCTTCACGATCTTCCCGTCCGGATCCATCGGCCGGAATTCCTCCAGCTCGCGGGAGTAAGTGTTAAAAAGTCGAAGGGCCATATCTTTCAAGTTGTCATCCCGAGCCGGCGCAAACTTGTCATCCCGAGCCGGCGGAGCGCGGCGAGGGATCTCCCAAGCGTTGCTCGGCCCGCCTTCTGAAACAAACGTCGGACAACGCTTGCGAGATCCTTCGCCGCGCTGCGCCGGCTCAGGATGACACCGTAAGACGAAGAGTTCATCCCAGCTTTTCCACGCTCGCGATCGCCATCGCGCACATTCCTTCTTCGCGCCCGACCGCGCCCATGCCCTCGTTCGTTGTCGCTTTCAGGCCGACCTGGCCCGCCTCGATCTTCAGCGCGCCGGCAAGTTTCTCACGCATCGCCTCGAGGTGCGGCCCGATCTTCGGCGCCTCCGCGATCAACGTCGCGTCGATGTTCACGACCCGATAATTTTGTGCCGCTAAAATCTCTCCGACCCGCCGCAAAATTTCCAGGCTGCTAATCCCGCGAATCGATTCATCGGTGTTCGAAAAATGATGCCCGATGTCGCGTTCGCCGATCGCGCCTAACAATGCATCCGCGATCGCGTGGCTGAGCACATCGGCATCGGAATGTCCCTCGAGCCCACGGGGGTGCGCGATCTCAACCCCGCCGAGCACGAGCTTGCGACCTTCGCCGAAGCGATGCGCGTCATATCCGATTCCCGAGCGAAACATGTCGTTAGGCTAGCGCAAATCGATCAGGCCGTTCGAAGCAACGATGCTGAATTTATCCGGCAGATCGCTTCGTTTCTTCATTTCGACCCGGCCGCCCGCCGCCTCGACGAGAAGCCAGCCGGCCGCGATGTCCCAAAGGCTGATGCCCTGTTCGATGTAGGCATCGAGCCGGCCGCAGGCGACATAGGCAAGATCGAGCGCGGCGCTGCCGAGCATTCGGCATTTGCGGACCCGGTGCACCATCTCCTGGAGTAAGGGCAGACCGGCATCGATCGTCGTCTTCGTTTTCGAAAGACCGACCGAGATCACCGATTCCGCGAGATCGGCACGTTCGCTGACGCGGAAGGGGCGCCCGTTCAGCAAAGGCGGTTCGCCCTTTTGTCCGCTCCAAAGTTCGTCGCGGATCGGATCGTAAATCACGCCGACGATAATCTCGCCGCGAAAGCGCAACGCGATCGAGGTGCAGAAATGCGGGAGCCCGTAAAAGTAGTTCACGGTCCCATCGAGCGGATCGACGATCCACTGATGATCGCTCGCTTGATCGCCGACGATTCCTTCCTCGCCGTAGAGCGCATGCTCCGGAAAATTCCGGAGCAGGATTTCCGTGATCAGATCCTGCGTCAGGACGTCGACCTCGAGCTTGATGTCGTGCGCGGTGGTGGAGTTCACCGTGAGCGGTTTTTCGAAACGCGCGCGCAGGAATTCGCCGGCCGCCTGCGCCGCTTCCGTGGCGACGTCGAGATAATGTTTCACGCGGCAACCTAACAGACTGTCGCGAAACTCAACCACCTCTCCCGCCTTCCTGGAGGGATGAGCTCCGCGAATCCGCGCGTGTGCGCGAAGGAGTGGGTCTTGCCAAGCGTGGTGACATCCCGGCGTCGCGGGAGCTCCGCTCTCCAGGTGAGCGCGCAGGACAAAAAAAACCGGGAGAAGAAAATGAATCCCTCTCCCGGGTTGAAGTTAGCGTGAGGAAGAACGGTTAACTTGCCGCTCTTCTGTGGATGGACCGTGTTAGCGCTTGGATTTCTTAGCGGCTTTTTTGGCGGTCTTTTTGCTAGCCATTTTTTTCTTAGCAGGCGCTTTTTTGGCCGTTGCTTTTTTGGCTGACTTTTTCTTCATTGCCATAGGGAATCCCCCCTTTCAATCCGCAGAAGCGGTCTGTGAACAGTGTGTGAATAACTTCACTTCACGTGTCACTAAGCGTCACGTTTTTTTTGTCAAACAATTTTCGCGCGCATCCAAAATAATTTTCAACAATGCGCGCGCGACTTCAGTTTTTTTGGCGCGCGGAATTTTTTTCGACGCCCCGTTTTTACGAAAGATCACGAGCTCGTTCTCGTCGGAATCCATCCCGACGTCGGCGCGACTGACGTCGTTCGCGACGAGGAGATCGCAGTGTTTCTCCACGAGTTTGCGGGCGGCGTTCTGCTCCAGCTCCTGCGTTTCCGCGGCGAAGCCGACCACGAAATAGTCGTGCGGCGCACTCGTTAGGCTGGCGAGCAGGTCGCGCGTCGGCACGAGTTCGAGCGCAAACGGTTCGCGCGACTTTTTCAGTTTTGCCGGCGAGGAGTGCGCCGGTTTGTAATCGCAAACCGCCGCGCACATCACGAACACATCACACCCGGCAACTGCCGCAGAGATCGCCGCGAACATTTCGTCGCCCGTGATCACGCGCACCACTTTCGCGCCGGCGGGAGCGGCGAGCGCGACCGGGCCGGAGATGAGAACCACTTCGTGCTTTTCCTCGAGCGCCGCGGCCGCGATCGCGTAACCCATTTTCCCCGAGGAGCGATTGCTCAGGTAACGAACGGGATCGAGCGGCTCGCGCGTCGGTCCGGCCGTGACGACGAATTTCACGCGATGAGATTGTCCTGACTTCCGAGCAGGAACTCCGCGCGGAACGCGATCTCGTCCACCTTCCACAAACGTCCGATGCCTTCGTAGCCGCACGCGAGCATGCCCGACTCGGGGCCGATGAATTCCACGCCGCGCGCCGCGAGCGTCGCCACATTTTCCTTCGTCGCCGGATGCTCCCACATCTTCCCGTTCATCGCGGGGGCGAGCAGAATCGGCGCGCGTGTGGCGAGCGCGATCGCGGCCAGCGGATGACCCGCGAGACCATGAGCCATCTCCGCGATGATGTTCGCAGTCGCTGGCGCGATGAGCAGCAGATCGGCGCGATCGGCGAGGGCGATGTGGCCCGGATGCCAGCTTTGCTTCTCGTCGTAAAAACTCGTCGTCACCGGATTCTTCGAGAGCGTCTGCAGCGTCAGCGGCGTGATGAATTCCGTCGCGTCCTGCGTCATCACGACGAAGACGTCATGACCTTGTTTCACGAGCAGGCTAGCGAGTTCGGCCGCTTTGTAAGCGGCGATCGAACCGGTCACCCCGAGGACAATCGAGCGTTGCTTCGTTTTCACAGCGTTGTCATCCCGAGCGCAGCGCAGCGCAGTCGAGGGATCCCGTGGGGTTTCCGAGAAGCAACGTTACCAGCCCCATCGGAGATCGGAGTTTCCGGGAAGCCCGACGGGATCCTTCGACTGCGCTGCGCTCCGCTCAGGATGACAGATTTCTTCGTCGGGCAAATTTTCATGCTCGTCAGGCCAAAACCATCCGGCTGCTCAGGTAACGTTCCGCGCCCATGATGTGACGAAATTTCAGCAGGTCCTCCTCCACCGATCGACTGATAATGGTGTAACGATAATCCCGCCAGAGTTCCATCTCGCGCGCAGCAGTTTGCAGGCGCACCTCGATCTGTTCGTCCGTCTCGGTTCCTCTCTTCGTGAGCCGTCGGCGCAACTCGTCGAGATCAGGCGGCATGATAAAAACATCGGCGAGCGCTTGCCTAACGAACGCATCATCAAACGCACGAATCGCCGCCGCGCCCTGCGTGTCGATGTCGATCAGCACATCGACGCCGTCGTGCAGATTGGTGAGAATCGGGTCGCGCAACGTGCCGTAGAATTTCCCATGCACGTTTGCGTGCTCAAGGAATTCGCCCGCAGTGAGCCGTTCCGCGAACTCCGCTTCGGAAAGAAATTGGTAATCCTCCCCATCGATCTCACCGGCGCGCGGGGGCCGCGTCGTGCAGGAGACGGAGTAGACAAAATCCGGCGTCTGCCGGAGCGCGTCGCAGAGCGTCGACTTGCCAGCGCCCGACGGCGCCGAGACGACAAACAAGATTCCGTAGCGGCTGAATTGCTTACTCAAGGTTTTGGATTTGTTCGCGAATCTTCTCCACCTCGGCCTTGCACGCGACGACGTGTTGCGAGATTTCCGGGTCGGCGGCTTTCGCGCCAAGCGTGTTCAGCTCGCGTGAGATCTCCTGGGTGATGAACTCGAGGGCGCGTCCGACCGGTTCTTCTTTCCGCAAGGTGTGCGCGAACTGCGCGAGATGACTTTCCAGTCGCGTGAGCTCTTCCGAGACGTCGGAGCGATCGGCAAAAAACGCCACCTCCTTGAGCAGACGCTCATCGTTAGGCTCGATCTCCACGCCGGCCTTGTTGATCCGCTCGAGGAGCACAACGCGATGTCGTTCCGCGACCGCGGGATGCAAACGACGCACTTCCTTAAGCGCCTGGCGCACGACCTTCAGGCGATGAATCAGATCCTTCGCGAGATGTTTTCCCTCGCGCGTCCGCATCTTTACGAGTTCATCAAGCGCGCGTCCGAGCGCCTCTTCGAGCGCGGGCCAAACTTCGTTCGGCGCGACGCTTTCCTCCGAGAAACGCATCACCCCCGGCGCCTGCAAGACCATGCCGATCGTAATCTCGCCCGGCACGGCCAGCTCGTTCTGGAGCTCCCGCATCGCATCGTGATACGAGCGCGCGAGCCCACGATCGAGCGCGAGGCCTCGCGCGCCGTTCGCAGCGGGCGCGTAGGCGACGGAGACGTTTGTCCGGCCGCGCGCGACCTGCTCGCTCACCACCTGGCGCACGCGCGGCTCGAGCGCGCTCAGCTCGCGCGGAAGGTTGATGACGATGTCGCTTTGGCGACGATTCACCGAGTTGATTTCGACGCTCACTTTCGCGCCGTCGCGGTCGCTTTCGCCGCGACCGTATCCAGTCATGCTCCGCATCGTTAGGCCATTTGCGCGGCAATCTGCTGCACATCCTTGTCGCCGCGGCCGGAGCAGTTCACGACGATGATTTCGTTAGGCGAAAAAGTGGGCGCGACCTTGAGCGCATGGGCGATCGCGTGCGCGGTTTCGAGCGCGGGAATGATGCCTTCGGTTTCCGAGAGCGTGTGAAAAGCGGCGAGCGCTTCGTCGTCGGTTGCGTAAACATACTCGACCCGACCCGCGTCGCGGAGGTAGCTGTGTTCCGGCCCGATCGCGGCGTAATCGAGCCCCGCGGAAATGGAATGCGTCAGCTCGATCTGGCCGTCTTCGTTCGCGAGCAGAAACGTTTTCGTGCCTTGGAGCACGCCGAGTTTGCCGCCTTGAAAACGCGCGGCGTGCCGGCCCGCACGAATTCCTTCGCCCCCGGCTTCGACACCGATCATGCGCACGGCAGCGTCATCAAGAAACGGATGAAAGAGCCCGATCGCGTTGCTCCCGCCGCCGACGCAGGCGATGAGCAGATCGGGCAATCGCTCTTCGCGCTCGAGGATTTGCTGGCGCGTTTCGAGTCCGATCACGCGGTGAAAATCGCGCACCATCATCGGATAAGGATGCGAGCCGAGTGCGGAACCGAGAATGTAATGCGTGCTCCGCACGTTCGTGACCCAGTCGCGCATCGCTTCGTTGATCGCTTCCTTCAGCGTCGCCTGGCCGGCGGTGACCGCGACGACCTTCGCGCCGAGAAAACGCATCCGCGCGACGTTCAGCGCCTGGCGTTCCATGTCGACTGCGCCCATGTAGATCACGCATTCGCAACCGAAATGCGCGGCGACCGTGGCGGTGGCGACGCCGTGCTGGCCCGCACCGGTCTCCGCGATGATCCGCTTTTTTCCCATCCGCCGCGCGAGCAGGATCTGGCCGAGGGCGTTGTTGATCTTGTGCGCGCCGGTGTGGAGCAGATCCTCGCGCTTCAGGTAAATTTTCGCGCCGCCGAGTTTATTCGTTAGGCGTTCCGCCAAATAAAGCGGCGTCGGCCGGCCGGCGAAGTCGCGGAGGAGATGATCGAGTTCCGCCTGGAAAGCCAGATCCTGCTTCGCGCTCGTGTATTCCGCGGCGAGCTCCTCGAGCGCGGTCATGAGCGTTTCCGGCACGAACATCCCGCCGTAAGGACCGAAATGGCCGCGAGCGTCGGGCAGGGTTTCGAGCGCAGGAATCATCGGATGGACAAGTTAGGTGCGGGGAAAAGTGCTGCAAAGTTTTTGTCGCGGAAGCAGTTGTTCGAGCGCGCGGCGATGGGGCGAAGGGAGTGGTAGTTCGTGCAGATGGTCCAAAGGGAACCAACGTCGGTTGTCGTTAGACGCGAGCGTGGCGGAAAAAACCGAGAGGGTGACGCGGTGGTGAGTGAAGGGGAAGTCGAGTTGGAGAAGCGGCGCGGTTTTTGGGGAAGTTGTGAGCCGCGGGAGAATCCACATCCCGCGCCAGCGGGCGCGCGATTGCTCGAGGAGGATGCGATTGCGCTGGAGAGCGAAGGCGTGCGGTTCGTGGAGAAAAACGGCGCGCGGCTTCGCTCGCTTGCGCGGGAGCGAAGCGGGCTCGGTCGCCGCGCAGAAGCTCCGCACGGGACAGCGCGCGCACTGCGGACGGCGCGGCAGACAGACGAGCGCGCCGAGTTCCATGAGCGCGGAGTTATGGAGTCGACCGCGGTTTTTCGGAAGCAGCTGCGTCGCGGTTTCCCAGAGATGCGACTGACCGGCGGCGGTGTCGATCGGTTCCTGCCAGTTCGTTAGGCGAGCGAGCACGCGAGCGATGTTCGCGTCGACGATCGGCTCGGCTTGATCGAAGGCGAAGCTTGCGACGGCGCCGGCGGTGTAGCGGCCGACCCCGGGAAGCGTCGCGATGTCCGCGGCGCGGCGCGGCATTTGGCCTTGGAAAGTGTCCGTGACGTCGCGTGCGGCGGCGTGGAGATTTCGCGCACGGGCGTAGTAGCCGAGGCCGGCCCAGGCGTGCAGCACCTGCGATTCCTCGGCGCGCGCGAGCGTAGCAAAATCGGGAAAGCGCGCGAGCCAGCGCTCGTAATACGGCAGCACGGTCGCGACCTGTGTCTGCTGGAGCATGAACTCGGAGACGAGGACCGCGTAGGGATCAGTGGTGTCGCGCCAGGGGAGTTGCCGGCCGTGTTGCCGAAACCAGGCGGCGAGGCGCGGGCGGAAACGGGCGGCTGGAAAGGGCAGCATCGAGCATGGAAGATAGACAGCGGGACGGTGTCGGCGAGCGGCGGCGTTGCCGCGCGGCAGAAGAAGTTGTCATCCCGAGCCGGCGCAGCGCGGCGAGGGACCGCGCAAGCGTTGTTCGATGCCAACCACAAAGACAACGTCGCTCGGACGCTTGGGAGATCCCTCGCCGCGCTGCGCCGGCTCGGGATGACATTGCTTTTGCGGAGGAGATATCACGCTAAGAATGTTCCTTTGAACATATGTTAACCGCGGCCATATTTCCGGATGCCTCCGGGGAAAATCATCGACTTGCGCCGGCTGCTCGCGGAGCGTTTCCCGCAGGAAACGCTGCCGCCGGGCGAGCACTTGCCGACCGGGCTGTCGGTTTTCGATGAGGCGCTGGCCGGTGGTCTGACGAAAGGCGCGATCACGGAATTAAGTTGCTCACCGCCATACGCAGGCAGCGCCACGCTTTTCGCGCGGCTGCTCCGGCGCGCCTGTCGGGAACGCTATTTCATCGCGCTGATCGATGGACGCGATTCGTTCGATCCGGAGTCGGTTGAGGCGGCGGCGTTGCGGCATCTGCTCTGGATTCGCTGCGCGAAGACCAGTGAAGCGCTGCAGGCGGCGGACCTGCTCGTGCGCGACGGAAATTTTCCGCTCGTGGTCCTCGATCTCGTGCTCAACCCGGCGCAGGAGCTGCGGAAAATTCCGCAGAGCAATTGGTATCGTTTGCAGCGTCTGGTCGAGCCGGCGCCGACGGCGTTTCTCGTGCTCACGCCGCAGAACATGATCAGCAGCGCGCAATGGAAACTGGCGCTGGAGAATCAATGGACTCTGCCTCAGCTCGAGGCGGAAACGCCGGAGCTCGCAGGGCAGTTACGATTTCACCGGCGACGCGGCCAGCCTAACGAGTGGAAAACTGAGACCGCACTTTCGCGGGCAGGGTAAGGAGAGGCATGTCATCCCGAGCGGAGTGGAGCGAAGCGAAACGAAGTCGAGGGATCCCGTGGCGTTTTCGTGAAGCGAACCACCAAAGCTTTCGGCACTTGCAGACCAAACTTTACGGAGGCACGGCGGGATCCCTCGACTCCTCCCGCGTCTGCGGGATCCGCTCGGGATGACATGTTTGCCTGTCTTTATCTCCCGGACTTCGCGTTGCAGGCGGCGTTGCGTTATGCGCCGGAAGCGCAGCGCACGCCGGTGGCGTTGCTCGGTGATGACTCAGCGAAAGCGACGATTTGGCAGCTCACCCCGAGCGCGGCGGAGGCGGGCGTGGTTGCAGGGATGACGCCGAGCCAGGGGCTGGCGCGGTGTTTGCGCCTAACGATCAGGGCGCGCGCGCCGGAGCAGGAGAAAATTGCCGGGGAAATTTTACTGCATCACGCCGCGACTCTCTCGCCGGAGATCGAGGCGACGGCGCTGGGAGTTTGCACGGTGCGGTTTTCGGCCCGGAGAAATTGCCGGGCGGAGGTGGAACGGGTCGTTAGGCAACTGGCGGAGTTGCAGCTGACCGCGCAGGCGGGGTTGGCGGCGACGCCGGATTTGAGTTTCCTCGCGGCGTGCCTGGGGCGGCCGGTCTTGGAGGTGGACGACGCGGGGGAGTTTTTGGGGCCGCTGCCGATCGAGGTGCTGAGACGGTTGGTGGTTGCCTAACGAGCCACGGCGCAAGTTCCGGGTAGCGCCCACGTCTCGTGGGCTGGTCGCGCTGTTTCAGCGCGACGAACTTTCCGAGCGATGTCAGCGTCACGAACAGGTCAACCGGTCAGAAAAGTTCGCGACGGTGGAACACCGTCGCCAGCCCGCGGAACGCGGGCGCTACCCAGAGTTAACCGCCGGCGAAGTCGGAGTATTTTTTTTGCAACTCGGCGCGCGCTTTTTCGGCTTCGGCGGGTTGACCGGCGCGCTGGTAGGCGCGCGCTGCTTTGTTCAAGGCCTGCGGCGTGATCTCGGGGTCGTCGTAGAGCAGCGCGACGCTCATGAACGCTTTGCCGGCGTCTTCGAATTTTTGCCGCTCCATCTGCACGTCGCCGGCGAGGAGCCGCGCTTGCGCGTTGACCCGGCCTTCCGGTTGCAGGGTCATGATTTCTTCGGCGATTTTTTGCGCGTCATCGGGTTTGTGCGCGCCGATTTTGGCTTCGCCGAGCGCGAGGAGCGCCTTCGCTTTCGCGGCGGGCTCGGCGGCGGTTTCGAGGAATTTGGTGAGCGCAGCTTCGGCGTCGTTAGGCTGATTCAGCTTCATCTCGGCGTCGCCGAGGTAGAACCAGAAGTCCGACGGAACGCTGGCGACGTTCGCGCTTTTGCTCAGCGCCCCGAGGTATTTCGCGGCGGCGGCGTAATTTTTCGCGTTGTAAAATTGCAGCCCGAGCCATTGCAACAGCTCCGCAGGGACCTGGCCGTCGGGCGATTTTTTGAAGAAGTTGTCGACTTCTTTTGCCAGATCGTCGCGCTGCTTCAGGTAGAAATAGGACGACATGATGCGAAGCGTTGCGGGCGTCGCGTACTGGTCGGCGTTTTGGGTGCGCGCGATTTTTAGTTCCTCAAGCGCGGCGGCGTAGTCCTTCGTCTCGAAAGCCGATTTGCCGATGTAGTAGTGAGCCTGCGCAGCGGCGGCGCTCTTCGGATATTCCTTCAGCAACTGCCGGAAGGTCTCTCCCATTCCCTTCGCGTCGTCGGTCTGGCCGAGGAGCAACGCCTTCTGCTGGAGCGCGGCTTCGCGCTCGCGCGCTTTCGGATAACGGCGGAGCAAGGTCTCGAGATCGTCGAGCGCGCGGGTGTATTGCTTCGCGTTTTGGTAGGCGAGCGCGCGCTGGGCGAGCGACGAGGGAGCGGAGGCGTTGTCGGGGTAGGCGTCGAGGAAATAAGTGAACGCCTGCGTGGCGTGCTCGAGATCTTTCGTTTGCACCAGGCACCAGCCGAGCTTGAAGGCCGCTTCCGCGCGCAACTTATCGGGGAGTTTCGCGTCGCGCAGCATTTTGTAGAGCGGCGCGGCCGCGGCGAAATCCTTCGCCTTGTAGAGCGTCTCCGCTTTCAGGAGCCGCGCTTGATCGGTGCGATCGCCGCTCGGGTTGTCCTTGATGAATTGATCGAGCTCCGCGAGCAGCCCGGGATCGTTCGCGTTGTAGAGACTGATCAGGCGCTGGTATTGCGCCTCGCGCGCTTCCTCGTGCGCCGGATATTTCTCCATGATCTGGCGGTAAAGCGCCTGCGCTTCCGGATATTTTCCGAGCTGCCGAGCGCTGTTCGCGGCGAGAAGCATCATCTCGGGACGCGCTTCTTCCGGCACCTGTTCTACATTTTTTTGGTAATCGGCGATCGCGTCGGCGAAGCGGCCGTTTTGGTAGGCGAGACGCAAAAGCCCGACGCTCGCGATGCCGCGCCAGCGACCGGCCTCGGGCAAGGCGCGGCCTTTTTCCAGCAGCGCCTTCGCTTTCGCGGTCATCTGTTTGTCGGCGCTGCCTTTCTCGGATTGCGCGAGATCGAGCGCGAGGGTGCCGGCGCGGACGGTCGCCTCGGCCTTCAACGCGGGCGTCGCAGTTTGCGCGGCGAGCGCCTCGAATTGCTCGAGCGCGTCGCTCTTCCGGCCTTTCTCGAGGAAGATCGTGCCGGCCGCGAGCCGAGCGTCGTCGCGAAACGGATTCGGATTTTCCACCTTCGCGACCTGCTCGTAGATTTCGCGCGCTTCGTCTTTGCGCTTCAGATTCTCGAAACAGCGCGCCTCAAAATAGCGGGCCGAAAGCGCGAGCGCGGACTCTTTCACCTTCGCCGCCGCGCGATGGAAAAGCGGACGCGCGGATTCGTAATCTTTCGCGTTAAAAAAAATCTCCGCGAGTCCGTAGGCGGCGGGGCCGGCCAGTTCGCTCTCGGGGAAATCGTTCACCACGGTCTGGAAACTCGTGCGCGCCGCGGCGGTGCGACCGAGCGCACGATAGGCTTCGCCGAGGTAGAAATTTACCGTCCCGCGCGCGGCGGAAGTCGGGTAAAGGCCGAGAAACTTTTCGTATTCCGGAATCGCGAGGTCGTAGAGCTTGCGGCCGAGAAGTCCGTTCGCGTAAGTCAGCTGGCGTTCCTCGGGGGATTCGATGTTTTCCGGTGCGGGGGTCTCGTTAGGCGCAGCGGCCGCTGCGGGTGTGGAGGCCGGCGTCGCGGCCGGCGTCGGCGCGATCTGCTCGGGCTCTTCCGGCACGGGACGCGCGCGGCGAACCGTCGGCGTAGCTAACGGCTGCGAGGCCGCGGGGGCGACTGGAATCGCGCGCGCGACGGGCGGCTCGTTCACCGGCAGCGCGCGCCGGATGAGCGGCTCGTTTTGCTCTTGCGCCGAGGCGAGGGCAGCGGCGCCGAGAAGCGCCGCGAGTCCGAGTGTCCACCTCATTTCGCGGTAGCGAAAGCGACGTTCGTGATCCCGGATTCGCTGCAAATGTTGAGGACGTTGACGATGTTTTTGTAGGCGCCGCCTTCGTCGCCGCGGATCACCACGGCCTGGTCCGCGTTCAATTTCACCAGACCCTCGAGGAGCGTGGTGAGGTCGGGGCCGGAGAGCGTGCGGCGATTGACGACGACGTTGCCGTCCGCTTTCACGTTCACGATCACGTCGCCCATCGGCGCGGATTTTTCCTGCGCGGCGCTCGCCTTCGGCACCTTCACGTCGAGCTCGTTTTCGTTCCGGGCCGCGTTCCAGGTCATGAGGAAAAAAATCAGGAGCAAGAGCAGGACGTCGACCAGCGGCGCGAGCTGAATGCCGGGATGTTGCGGAGCGGTGCGGCTACGAAAATTCATCTGGCCAAAAATTCCGGGGCGGAACGCAAAACCTTCGACGCCTCGCGCCGGCTAAAATTCATCCTCGAGCAGGACCGCCGCGCGTTCGGACCGCCGCGGTTTCTGCTGGAGCGAAAGGAGCGCAATGATGTGCGTGGAAGCGGATTCGAGATCGGAGATGAGCGACTGCGCGCGACCGCGGAAGAAAGCGTAAAAGATCATCGCAGTGATGCCGATGCCGAGGCCGCCGCAGGTATTGATAAGAGCTTCACTGATGCCTTTCGAGAGGAGCGTGTAACGACTCGGCCCGAGATCGGAGCCGAGCGCGCCAAAGGAATGAATGATGCCGAGGACGGTGCCGAAAAGTCCGACGAGCGGTCCGATCGTCGCGATATCGGCGAGATAGGTGACCCGGTTATGCAGCTTCGTCGCGACGCGCGTGCCTTCGGTTTCCGCGATCTCGCGAGCTTGCGCGAAGTCGGCGGTCGGATTCTTCGTCATGAAATCGAGCGTCTTCTGCACGACGCGAGCGATCGCTTCGCCGTGACGATTGGAGACCGCGAGCAGGCCGAGATAATCGCGTTTCCGCAGGAGCGCATCGGCCGTTGCCATATAGCCGCTCGTGACGATTGCTCCGCGGCGGATGGTGAGAAGGAAGACCACGATCATCGCGACGGAGACGATGGAAAGAAGGAGGAGAAGGATGATCACCGGCCCGGCCGCGAACATTGCCTGGAGGATGTTGGTGGTGCGCGGGAGGACGGGTTGCTCGGGCGGCACGGCCTGCGCGAAACCGGAGGCGGCGCTCGCAAAGAGGACGAGCAGTGAAAGAAAACGTTTCATGCTCACTTGCGGTCTAAAATAGGCGCGGGCGTTTGGGATGCAACACACCGGAGCAGAGACAACGGGGGCGGGTGGGGCGTTCAACTGCGGGCGGAGCAGGGTTCGTCGGCGGGTTTGAGTTGAATCGACGTCGCCCCTCGCGCTTCGCAGAGCGAAGCGTCTACAGCGCTTTCCGCGATCGGGCCCCTGTAGACGCCTCCCTCTGGGAGGCGCGGGGGAAACCCCGAGATAACCTTTCAGCGCTTCCCAGCGCTTCCCAGCGATTCGGCGGGATCCCTCGGCTGCGCTTGCGCTCCGCTCGGGATGACGAGCGGACGCGCTACTTCGGTTTCTTCAGGTCGGCCTGGTTCAGATCGAGATTTTTCTGCTCGATTACCCGCGTGTTGGGAGCGCTCTTCTTCAACGCCGGCAGAAACGCGCTCGCTTTCCCGACCACTACCGTGTTCGCGGTGGTCGCGAGTTCGGTCTTCGCGAAGGCGGTGACGTCATCGGCTTTTACCGCGTTGATCGCGGGAATGAATTTGTCGAGCGTGTCGAGCGGAAGCTGGTAGACCGCGAGCACCGCCATTTGCCCCGCGAAACCGCGGTTCGTTTCGAGATTGCGCGCGTAGCCGCCCGTGAGCACGGCCTGGCGCGACTTTAGTTCCTCGCCCTCCACCGGCGCGGTCACGAGCTTCTTCATCTCCGCCGCGATCAGGCTCGCGACTTCCGCGGCCGATTCGTTTTTCGTTTGCGCACTCGCGGTGAAAACGCCGGCGTCGCGCCGGGCGTCGATCGAGCTGCCGGCGCCGTAGCTGAGGCCGCGCTTGATTCGCACCTCGCGATTGAGCCGGGAGACGAAGCCGTTGCCGAGAGCGGCGTTCGCGACGAGCGCCGGGTAGTAGTCAGGCGAATCCCGCCGGATCGTCGGCTTGCTCAGGATGACCGCAGCCTGGCCGGCATCGGGCATATCGATCACGGTGGTTGAAGGTTTCCAGCTCTTCGCGCCGGTTTTCGTGGTGTCGTTAGGCGAGGCGGCTTCCGGATTTTTCCACGAGCCGAAAAGCTCTTCCGCATACTGCTTCGCCCGAGCCAGGGTGATGTCGCCGGCAAGAATGAAAGCGGCATCCTGCGGACGATATTTCGTCTCGTAAAGCTGCACGATGTCCTCCCGCTTGATCGCCTGGACCGATTCCAAAGTGCCGCTCACGGAGTGCCCATATTCGCCATCGCCGAAGAGGGCGCGCTCGGTCACGAAACGCGCGAGCGAACCGGGCTGTTGCAGGGCCACGCGAAGGCCGTCGAGTCGCTGGCTTTTCAGGCGATCGATTTCTTCCTGCTGGAATGCCGGATGGAGCACGACGTCAGCGAGAATCTTGAGCGCGACCCCGGCTTTGTCGGACATGATCGTGAGCCCGGCGGCGGATTGATCCCAGCCGGCGCCGGAATCGATCGAACCGCCTAACGACTCGATCGCGGTCGCGATTTCGGGAGCGGACATGGTGGTCGTGCCTTTGGTCAGGAGATCGCCGACGAGGCTGGCGGTGCCGGCGCGGTCGGGCGGATCCGCTTCCGCGCCGTGGCGAATGACAACCGTGGCGGCGAGGAGCGGAAGTTGATGACGCTCCGCCACAATCACGCGGAGGCCGTTCGCGAGTGTGGTTTCTTTCGGCTCCGCGAATTTTGCTTCGTGCGGAGCGGAAGGCGCGGGCGGTGTGTCGACGCCGGCGATCGCGTGGGCGGAATGGACGCTCGTCAGGGCAAAGACCGCGAGCGCAAAGGTTGTCATCCCGAGCAGAGCGCAGCGGAGCCGAGGGATCCCGGAGAGCGACTGGGAAGATGGGTGGCGGGGCTTAAGGGAGGCTCCGCGGGATCCCTCGACTCCGTTACGCTGCGCTTCACTCCGCTCGGGATGACCAGTTGGAGCGTGAGAAAGAATCGAGTCGTTAGGCTGGTTGCAGCTTTTCATTAAGATTTTGCCTCCTCTTTCTTGGCGGCGGTGGGCTTCATGGCTTCGGGCAGGTATTCGATGAGCACCTTCTTTTTTCCGGAGAGATAGCGATCGAGCACGGACTGCACCTGCGGCGCGGTCACCGCCTGGAGGCGGGCGAGGCCGGTGTTCACGTGCTGCGGGTCGCCATAGATGACCGCGGCTGCACCGAGCGCGCTGGCTTTGCCGTTGTTTGTTTCGAGCTCGAGCAATTTGCCGGTGAGGAATCTATACTTTGCCTTCGCCAGTTCGGCTTCAGTCACGCCATTCTTGATGACGCTGTCGATCTGTTCGTCGAGCGCCTTGACCGCGTCGGCGGGCTTCTTGCCGCTCGCCAGAACCATCCGCGCGGTGAGCAAGCCGAGGTCTTCCTGTAGGTCGGAGCTGAAGGTGACGCGCTGCGCGATCTGCTGCTTGTAAACCAGCGCCTGGTAAAGCCGCGAAGATTCGCCGCCCGATAAAATCTCGTCCGCGAGCTGAAGCGCGGGCGCGTCTTCGCTCCGGATCGAGGGCGCGAGATAGGTCACCGCGACCCCGGGCAACGGCGCTTTCGGGCTATATTCCACGATCTGCTTGTCTTCTTTTCGAGGCGGTTCCTTCGCGGTCACGCGTGGGATCTTTTCGTCCGGTTTCTTGACCGCTCCGAGAAATTTTACGACCCAGTCGTGGAGTTCGTTAGGCCGGAAATCACCGACGACGACGAGCGTGGCGTTATCCGGCCGATAGAAGGTGGAGTGAAATGCTTTCACCTCCGGTAGCTTCGACGCGTCGAGCTCCGCGATGCTGCCGATGCCAGGTCGTTTGTAGGGATGCACGGCGTAGGAATTCTTAATCGTGGCGAGGTAGAATTCTCCATACGGATTGGCCGCGATCCGCTGCCGGTATTCCTCTTTCACGACATCGCGCTCGGAGGAAAAATTCTTGTCGTTCAACGCCAGCGACGACATCCGTTCCGCCTCCGCCCAGAGGATCGGCTGGAGATAATTCGAGGGCACGACCTCGAAGTAAACGGTCACGTCCTCGGCGGTGTAAGCGTTGTTTTCGCCGCCGATATTTTCCGTGAGATCATCGAACGCGTCCGGGGTGAGATGCTCGTTGCCCTTGAACATCATGTGCTCGAAGAGGTGCGCAAAACCGCTCCGGCCAGTCGGGTCATCCTTCGCGCCGACGTGATACCAGACCTGGATCGCGACGGTGGGGCTGGAGTGATCTTCCACGCTGTAAATCTCCAACCCGTTCGGCAGCGTCTCGTGCTGGAAATTGATCGCAGGAATCTTCACTTCGGCCGGCGCCGCGGAAGGGGCGGGCGAACTCTCCGCCGCGCGCAAAGTGGAAACCGAAACGAAGAGCAGTGCGGCGAGAGCGAGAGAAATTTTCACGACGAGTTCGACACCATACACGGCTCGCCGTTGAGAAGAAAACGACCGCGACGCACGACTGCTGGCCAACCTCCCTTCGGCGCCGCGCGAGCCAAAATCGCGCGCGCAAACTTGCGGCGTCGCGCTCCCTTGACCAACCGCCGAATGCCCGTCACTGTTCCCTCCCTCGGCGCCCCCGCGTCATCCGGGCCTGTAGCTCAGCTGGTTAGAGCATGCGCTTGATAAGCGCAGGGTCACTGGTTCGAATCCAGTCAGGCCCACCCCTCCGCTTGCAGCGCAGCGGAGAGCGGACGCTGCCATCGTGCGCGCGCTCCCGGTTGCGTTGACAAAGCATGGGCGGACTCGATTGTTTCCTCGCGATGAGCCTCGATTTAAACTCGCTTCTAAAGGAATGGCCGCATGAAAGCGGCTCAATCAAAGTGCGCAAAGTTCCGGGCCTCGACGGCCGGGAAAAGTTGCAGCTCCGGATCGATCTCGGCCTGCTCCAGATGGAAATGGATGGGCGCCCTGATGGTGAGCGGCCGCACAACTGCGAGTCGCTCCTGGTTTACCATCAGCGCCGCGCGGCCCGATCCGAGGAACGGGGCGACGACTACGAGCTTTCGGCCGAACAATGCGGCGAGCTCCAGCAGGAAGGCGTGCAGTATTATCATCGCTACCTGAGCCTGTTTCAGATCGATGACTTCGAGGGTGTGATCCGCGATACGCAGCGGAATCTCGATCTCTTTTCCTTCGTCGACGAACACAGCGAGCGCGACGACCTGGTCTGGACCTTCCAGCAATTTCGCCCCTACGTGCTGATGATGAATACGCGTGCGCGCGTTTCGATTTTGCTCGCCGACGGGCAGTTCGGCGACGCCCTTCGCGCGATCGAAGCGGGTCGCGAACGGATCAGCGATTTCTTCCAGCAATCGTCGTTTCCGGAGATGGAAGCGAAGAGCAGCGAGATCGCGTTTCTCGATGAATGGCTCGAGGAAGTGCGCGCGAAACGGCCGCTCTCGAAGCTGGAATTGATGGAACGCGAGATGGAACGGGCGATCGCCGGCGAGCTCTACGAGCGGGCCGCGGAATTGCGCGACGCGATTCGCAGTATCAAGACCCGGCCCGAGGTCGGGAGTTGAGGTTGCTGCGGCAACTCCGTTGTCATCCCGAGCGGAATGAAGCGCAGCGGAATGCAGTCGAGGGATCCCGTGGCGTTGCCGTGAAGCTTCGCCGCGGGATTTATAAGATCGTGAGCTTCACGGCAACGCCACGGGATCCTTCGACTGCGCTGCGCTTCGCTCAGGATGACAACGTCTTCGGCCTGCTTCTCCGGGATGTCTGATTCCAGCCTGACCGAGCGCAAGGAACGCTGGGCGCGCAAGATGAGCGGGCGCGCGAAACCAGCAGTGCGCTCGGAGGATCGGCTGCCTCCGGGGCAGCATCTCACCCAGGGCTTCCCGGTGCTCGACCTCGGGATTCGCCCGGAGATTTCATTAGGCGACTGGCGGCTCGAAGTCGGCGGCGCGGTCGAGACGCCGCGCACTTTTACCTGGGAAGACTTCAGCGCGCTCGAGCAATTCGAGGACGTGAGCGACTTCCATTGCGTTACCACCTGGAGCAAATACGATTGCCGCTGGCGCGGAGTCGCCTTCTTCACTCTGGTCGAACTCGTTAGGCCAAAACCGGAGGCGCAGCACGTCCTTTTCACGAGCTACGACGGCTACACCACGAACGTGCGCCTGAGCGATTGTCTCGACGACGACGTCCTCATTGCGACGCAATTCGACAGCAAGCCGGTCACGCGCGAACACGGTGGACCGGCCCGGGTGATCATTCCGAAGCTCTACGCCTGGAAGGGCGCGAAGTTCGTGCGGCGAATCGAGTTCGCGGAGAAGGATCAGCTCGGCTTCTGGGAAGTGCGCGGCTACAGCAACACCGCCGATCCCTGGCGCGAAGACCGCTTTTCGTAAGTCATCCCGAGCGGAGCGCAGCGCAGTCGAGGGATCCCGTGGAGGCGCCGTGAAGCTCCGTTGCAGGGCCATCTCTTCGGCGATGCTTCACAGAAACCCGGCGGGATCCCTCGGCTCCGCTGCGCTGCGCTCGGGATGACGCGCGTGGCTTGCCAACGTTCGCTTTCAATGTCCTGCTTTCCGATGCCGAACCCCCAGCCGTCCAAGATCGCGGTCATCACCGCCTTCGCCGCGCTCTATCTCATCTGGGGTTCGACCTATCTCGGCATCCGCTTCGCGATCGATAGCATCCCGCCGCTGCTGATGGCGGGGGCCCGCTTTCTTCTGGCGGGTTTGATCATGTATGCGATCGCAGGTTTCCAGCGCGGCCGGTGGAAATCTTCGCTCACCGAGTGGCGAAACGCGGCGATCATCGGCGCGTGTCTGATCCTCTTCGGCAACGGCGGCGTGACCGTGGCCGAGCAATGGGTGCCCTCCGGCCTGGCGTCGTTGCTGGTCGCCACCGTGCCGATTTACATCGCGCTCCTCGCGTGGCTGACGGGCTCCGCGCCGCGCCCACGCCCGATGGTTATGCTCGGGCTCGCGGGGGGATTTGTCGGCGTGGGAATCCTGGTCGGCCCGGCGCTGACCGCACCGCCGAGCGGCGCGAACGGACACCTCGGCCTCGGCATGCTCGTGCTCCTTTTCGGCTCGCTCCTTTGGTCGATCGGCTCGCTTTACTCGCGGCGCGCGAGCAACTCCGCCTCGCCCTTGCTCTCCTCCGCGCAGACCATGCTCTGCGGCGGCGTGCTCATGTTGCTCGTCGGTCTCTTGAGCGGTGAAGCGCGTGGCTTCCATCTCCGGCAGGTCACTGCCTTGTCGTTAGGCGCGTTTATTTACCTCGTGCTCATCGGCGCGATCGTCGGCTACACCGCTTACATCTGGCTTCTGCGCCATTGCGATCCGGCGAAGGTCGCGACCTATGCCTACGTCAATCCGGTGGTCGCGGTTCTGCTCGGCGCGCTCTTTGCCGGCGAAACCCTAAGCGCGCGCACCGCGCTCGCGGCGGCCATCATCATCGGCTCGGTCGCGGTCGTGATCACCGCGCAGCAAACTCAGTCGAAAATCGATCCAAACCTCCTCCAAGTGGTTGCACAAAAGAAGGAATAGCGGGTAGAAAACGACGAGGCGATGGCGGAAGACAAAATCAAAATCACCGAAACGCTCCGGGCGAATTGGCGCGCGGAGCGCGAGACCGCGCTCGTTTATCGCGATCTCGCGGCGAACGAAGCCGATAAAAAGCGCCGCAGCATTCTCCTGCGCATGGCCGAGGCGGAAGAGCGGCACGCGCTGCGCTGGGAAGGGAAACTGCAGGAACTCGGCGCGGCACCGCCGGTTTTGCCGAACGATTTCCGCCGCAAATTCAATCGCTGGTGGAACAAAGCCGCGGGCGCAGAAGTCGCTATTCGGCGGATGGAAGCGGCGGAGGATCGGGACAAGGAACGCTACGAAGCCCAGCGCGCGAACGAGCCGTCGCCCGACTCCGCCGACGGCGAGTTTCTGCGCCAGACTGCGCTCGAGGAGAAAGCGCACTCGCGCATTCTCAACACGATGAACGCCACCCCGCTGTCGTTAGGTCCGCGCGGTTTGCTCGACACGATTTTGAAACGAGAACGCTGGCACGGCCGTGGCGGCGGCTGGGTCGCGGACGCGATTTACGGCGTGAACGACGGTCTCGGCGCCGTCTTCGGCATCGTCTCCGGCGTTGCTGGTGCGACCGATAATGCGCGGGGCACCATCCTCATCGCCGGTCTCGCCGGGATGATGGCTTCGGCGCTTTCGATGGGCGCGGGCGCTTATCTCGCGAACAAGAGCGAACGCGAAATTTACGAAGCTGAGATTTCGCGCGAGAAAGCCGAGGTCGAAGAAAATCCCGAGGAAGAAATCGAAGAGATGGCGCTGTTTTATCAGCTGCAGGGCTTCGGCCCGGAGGAAGCGCAGCGGATGGCGGAGCGGCTCGCGGAACAGCCCGAGCAGCTGGTGCAGGCGATGGCGCAGAGCGAGCTCGGGCTTTCGCAGCATCATTTCCCGAATCAGTGGACGTCGGCTTTTTCCGCGGCGCTCTCGACCGCGATCGGCGCGTTCATTCCGATCATTCCGTTCTTTTTCCTGACCGGATTTCCGGCGGTGATCGCGGCGTTTGTGGTCAGCATTCTGGCGCATTTCGCGGTCGGCGCGGTGAAGTCGCTCATCACCATCCGCTCGTGGTGGGCCTCGGGATTTGAAATGACGATGGTGGGGATTCTTGAAGCAGTTGTGACTTACGGGCTGGGGCTGGCGTTCGGGGCGATCGGCTAAAATTCTGATGGATCGAATAGCAACGCTCAGCGAATGGCCTTGCCCGGGTAGCGCCCGCATTCTGCGGGCTGGTCGCGGCATTCTGCCGCGACGAACTTTCCAAACGACGCGAGCGTCACGAGAAGGTTGGCCGTCAAGGAAAGTTCGCGACGGTGGAACACCGTCGCCAGCCCACGAGACGTGGGCGCTACCCGGGCCTCTGGTGCGGGGCCGAAAAACATGGACTCGTTAGGCATGGAAACGCCGCCACTTGCCGTCGTCGTGCCCGCTTACAACGAAGCGCGCCGGCTCGATCACACCCTGCCGACGATGCTGCAATATCTGCAGACGCATCGGCCCGCGAGCGAGTTGCTCGTTGTCGACGACGGGTCGAGCGACGAAACCGCCGCGGTCGCGGAGGAAATCTTCGCGCAGCATCCGCAGGTGCGGGCGCGGCTCCTGCGCTCGCCGCAGAATCGCGGCAAAGGCCACGCCGTGCGCCAGGGTTTACTCGCGACCGCTGCGCCGATCGCGGTCTTCAGCGACGCCGATCTTTCCACGCCGCTCTCCGAGTTGCCGCGCCTCGTCGCGCCGATCGAGGCGGGCGAGTACGACATTGTTTTCGGCTCGCGCGCGCTGGATCGCAAGTTAATCGGCACCCGGCAATCATGGCAGCGCGAGCAGGGCGGGCGGGTCTTTAACGGCCTCGTCCGCCTGACGACGGGGCTGCCGTTTTCCGACACGCAATGCGGGTTCAAAGCCTTCCGCATGGCTGCGGTGCGCCCGATCATCGAGCGGGCGCAGGTCGATGGTTTTGGGTTCGACGTGGAGCTGCTCTTTCTCGCGCACAAAGCCGGGCTGCGGTTGCTTGAGAAACCGGTCCGCTGGGATCACAACGAGGGCAGCAAAGTGCATCTTCTGCACGATAGTCTGCGCATGTTTCGCGAGATCCTGGAGTTGCGGTCGCGTTACGCGCGCCAATCGGCCTAATCAATCTAAGGGAAGTTTAGACCGCGGATTACGCAGATTACGCAGATGAAGGCAGATTTTAGTGGGGCCCGCAGGTCCCTCCCGTATCCGCGAAATCCGCGAAATCCGCGGTTCTGCTTCCTTCTTCTTCTGCTCGGCGCGACCGCGATTGCCTCGGCGCAGGAAATCCGTCGCGCTCTTCCCGTAGAGCGGCCGCCGGTGGAAATCCGCCGCGCGCTCCCGGTGCAGCCTGCACCCTCGCCGCCGCCCGCAACTCCCGCGCCTCAGCCGCGGGCACCGTCGCTCCCGGCGGCTTCCGTGAACGACACCGCGCGCTTCGTCGCCGGCCTCCCTGTTTCGCAGAACTCCTCACTCGTCGCGCTCACCCGCCAGCAGGCCTGGCAGGAGCACGCGGCATTTTTCGATAAAGCCTGGGCCAGCCTCGGCGCGCGGCAGTTCACCGGCATCCGCAATTGGGAAGCGAGCTACCTGCCCGAGGCGGCCGAACCGCTGCCGGTCGTTTTCTACTTCTTCAGCGGCCCGGATTATCTCTACGCGAATCAGTTTTTCCCGAACGCGGGCACCTACATCCTCGCCGGCACGGAGCCGATCGGTCCACTCCCGGAGGTGACGCGATTCGCCGGGCCGGCGCTCGACGGCGCGCTCCACAACCTCCAAACTGCGCTCAATAGCGTCCTCAACTACAGCTTCTTCATCACCAAAGACATGAAGACGGATCTGCAACGCGAGGAACTAAAAGGCACGCTGCCGATCTTCTACGTCTTCCTCGCGCGCGCCGGAAAAACGATCACTGACATCACGTTTCTGAGTCTCGATCGGAATGGCGATCCGCAGATCACCGGGAGCGCGCCGTCGAAAGGTCTCACGCCCGGGGTCCGCATCACCTTCCGCAGCGCGACCGGCGGCGCCCCGCAGACGCTCTATTATTTCACGACCGATCTCTCCGACGAAGGCGTGCGCGAGCAGCCGGGGTTTCTGAAATTCTGCGCAGCGCAAAACGGCGCGGTCAGTCTGCTCAAGTCGGCCTCTTATCTTATGTTTCAGCAAGGCTTCGCGACCGTGCGCGACTTTCTCCTCACCCATAGCCGGACGCTGCTCCAGGATGACTCGGGCATTCCCGTGCGCGCTTTCGATCCGGCGCAATGGGACCTGCGCCTCTTCGGCATCTACAGCGCGCCGATCGATTTATTTAAGGAACACTTCCAACCGGAGCTGCTCGATCTTTATAACCGGAGTCATCCGCCCGCACTGGAGTTCGGCATTGGCTATCGCTGGGGTCGCTCCCGTTCGACTCTCATCCTCGCGCTGCACAAGTGATCCGTTCTAGCCGGGGGCGCGACCCCGGTCGTGGGTTGTTGCCGGGGGGGGGGGGGGCCCGCGGGGGGTGGGGAGAGCCAGGCCCCCCCGGGGGGCGGCCCCAGCGCCCCCCAAAACGCCGGCCGGGGCCGCGCCCCGCGGCGAGG